>JALVHV010000107.1 GCA_027028845.1 Pyrodictiaceae archaeon
CGATAGGCTAGGCTACGTAGCCTTAGGGAATAGTAATTCGAAGGAAGAGGATGGTGCTCTTCTTGCTAGAGGACTAGACTATTAGTGCTATGATTCCCTCTACTAGGCCTATTATGGCGCCGAGTACGAAGCCCATTAGTTCTATGAATCGTAGCTCGCGGCCAGCTATTTGGCGGAATATCTTCTCTATCTCGCTTACTGGTAGGCTTAGGAACTCCTCCTCTACTATCTCTGCTACGTTTATCCTCGTCGATGCCTCCTCGAGGAGCCCCATGACTATGGGTGAGACTGCCTTTGCTACTAGCTCTGCTAGGCCAGGGACAAGTATCTCTGCCAGCGCGCTGCGAGCCCCTGCTCGGCGCAAGCGCTCGAGCACGACGTCCCTGGTTGTGTTAACTATCTCTTTCTCTAGGCGCTCCCTGTACCGGGCTCTTATAGTGTCGGAGTACGCGTACTTGGCAGCGACTTCTCCCAGTCTCTTGGCTAGGGCGCTCTTACGGGCAGGTATCAACCCCTGAATACATAGCTTCTTGCCAGGTAGTAGGCAATAGGGCTTCTTCGGCCGGAAGAGCATCTCGATAGCCACGACGTTTGTCACGTAGCCTATGGTTCCGCCTATGAGCGAAAAAGCAGTGATAACTACTAGGTCGTGAACGAGCCCCATTTCTCTGCTCCGCCTCTCGGCTCCGCCAATAAACGTTATTGAGTCTATTTGATAACTATTCTCAACTATACACTAGGGTTGTGAGAGTGTTCCTGGCTGGTTTTTATCCCTGTTCTCTGCACCTTATCGCTGCCCATCTTAGTGCTGCTGCTCTTCTACGTAGCTCGTCGTATGCCTCTAGCTTCTCCGCTATGGCTGCATCCCCGCCTAGCTCGCCGTTGCTGAGTACTAGTGCTAGCACTGCTGCCATTGAGGCTGCTGGTACCGCGTTATTGCTCTGTCCGCATATGGTTGCTGCGTGGCGCGCTGCGACGCTTGGCTGATTGTAGCGAAGCGCGGAGTATAGGGCGACTCCGAGGGGGTGCGGCGACTTACAGGGAGATAGGAGGAGTAGCTTAGCGGCACGCTGCTCTGGCTCATCTAGTAGGTCGGGGATACGGGCCAATAGCTCTCTTAGCAACGAGTTGTCGGTCTCATCCATGAGGAGCAGGGGTACCTCGTCCGGCTTCACGCTAGCGTATAGCATTGTGTGGAGAGCTAGCGCGTATAGCCTCGCCGCCTCAAGGTCTCGTTCATCCACGTGGGTGACTAGGGCCTGGGCAACAGCCATCGTTGCTGCTAGGCGCCTATTAGAGTAAAACAACACAACTGGCACGCTGCGAGCAGCCGCGTCTAGCCTAGAGCTCGGGGTGCTTACCTGCTCCCGGGCAACCCACCACGGAACCCCTCTTCTGACTCTGAGCAGGACCTCTGCTGTCCCCGGGTCATACATTCTCAACGGGTTATCGAGGCTAGCACGACTAGCCAGAGAGCCAGCATACTCCTCCGGGTTAAACCCACAGTTATCAACAATGTTGTCAGCTAGGATCATCATAGCCTCGGTTATAGCGCCATAAGCATAGAGCCCGGAGACAAGGACGCCCGGAGAGTCAACGCCGAGAACAGTAGCCATCCCAATACTCTCTCCGAGAGAGGCAGCCAATAATACGTTAAACACCATGTACTCGTCGAGAACGATGACGTCGCTACTCAAGGCTAATAGCGCCCCAGGGAGCCCAGGAGGCGGGGCCCGGGCCTACTCCCCAGGAGTGATGCGGCTGAGAACCAGTACTCGGTAATAGTAGTACCGGAGCCCATGGGGCAAAAAAGTACCGGGGGCCCGGACCAATGACCAGATGCGGGGCACGACTAGTTACTGTAAAGCCCGCTACCAGGATGGTTAGGTGGCGTATCGCTGCCAAGGTGCCGGGTTGTACGCTCTACGAGGCCATGCTACACGGCTACAGGGTGCGCGGGGTTGAGTGGAGCGATGAATGTCTATGGAGCCTCGTGGAGACCGGGGCACTGGAGTGTATTGGTGACTGCTCGGTCCTTGAGAGTTGTCGCGGCTACCTGCTCGGGAGCAGCTCCCTTGTAGCTATCTGTGAAAATTCTATTGCCAAGCTCTACCTCGTTGAGCCTAGTAATACTGAGGCCGAGCTACTAGCACTGCTGAGCCCGATGAGGCTTGCCCCGGGCATCATTGCTAGGCTTGTGTACCGTGGCGAGACCATAGGTATAATTGAGGAGAGGCTCAGCGGCAAGCCCCTAGCAGCCAAGGCACGCAGAGAGCTAAGGAGCTACACCGAGGGAGCTGAGAGGGTAGAGGTGCTTCCCCTCGCTGCTAGGATCCTGGCCCGGGTTCATAAGCGGCTTAGACCCCTGGGAGAAAAGTGCCGCATAGAGCTAGGTAAGAGGATAGCATGGTACCTACAGCGTCTCCCACAGAACCTAGCAGAGGAACTGGCCCCGCTACTCTCAAGGGCCATGGAGGCTGAGAAGACAGGCTATTCTCTCGCCACGTGCCAGCCCGTGCACCAGGACCCGCACCTATACCAGTTCCTGGCAACAAGCACTGATACCCTTCTCATAGATTTTAGCGGCGAACCCTTCCGAGCACCCATCAGCGGGCCCTATGAGCCGCCCCTAAGGGACGTGGCTGTGCTGCTTCGCAGCGCCTCCTATGTAGCAGCCATGGCTATTAATGACGTGGCCCCAGGGGACCGGAATAAACAAGGCCTAGTTGACCGGGTTATGGAGTGGCTCGGGTACTCTGTGCACGAGGCCCTGGAGACATACCTGGCCCAGAACGTTCTCGGGGACCCCGGTGCCGAGCTCTCCTTGTTACCAGTACTTGTCCTTGAGAGACTTGTCTACGAGGCCTGGTACGAGCATCTCTACGAGACAGGGCTTCTCCAGGTAGTCCTGGCCGCTCTCCACGAGCCCAGGCTATTGCCCGAGCTAGGCACGTTTCTCCGCAGATAGCTTTGCGCCGTACTCGCGGATGCGTAGACTCTTCTCAATCCCCAGCACTATTATCCTACCATCACCAGGGTTGCCCGTATAAGCGGCCCCAGCGATGGCATCGACGACCCTGTCTACGAGGGAGTCGTCATCGACTATGACTTCTACCTGTATCCTCGGGATAAGGTCGACGCGCACCCTCTTGCCCCGGTAGGTTAGCTCGATACCCCTTTCCTCGCCACGACCATGAACCTCTAGCACAGTCATACCCGGCACGCCTACGGCCTCGAGCGCCTTCTTGACTGCTTCGAGTTTCTCTGAGCGAATAAACGCTATGACTAGCTTAGCCACACCTAAGCCACCCCCGCTGCGCATCAGCTTGGTAGGGTCTCGTATGCTTCCTCGCCGAGCTCTGATA
>JALVHV010000108.1 GCA_027028845.1 Pyrodictiaceae archaeon
CGCTTTACTATCGACACGATAACCCCAGGTACAATACGGTGCATAAGCTGATAAGGCTTGGCATAGTGAAGCGTGTAGAGAGGCCACCAGCAACCAGCATTGTGCTTGACCCCTTGTCTCCGCACCCCTTGTCGAAGACGGACAAAGGCCTCTTGGAGCACTACGGTGTGGTAGTACTTGACGCGTCGTGGCGGAAAATAAGGATGATACTTGGTAAGCACCGTGGTCTTCGGAGAAGGCTCCCCCTATTGCTTGCAGCTAATCCTGTAAACTATGGAAAACCATACTTACTTAGTAGTGCTGAAGCCCTAGCAGCATCGTTGTTGATTACAGGGTTCGACGAACAGGCACAAGAGTTGCTCTCAGTGTTCAAGTGGGGACAAGAGTTTCTAAGAATAAACGAGAAGCTAATCAACCTATACTCGGAGGCAAACAATTCAAAGGAGGTTATTGAGAAGGAATGTTACGCGATAGAGACATTCTTTGGAGTAAGCCTGGGCGAATGTAGTAGTGAAACCTTGATTCATGTGATAAGAGAAGTGATAAGACAATACATGGATAAAGGCAAGTAGCGAAGAACCAAGGACTCTATGACGGTAAAATTATATTTATCCCGGGATTAGTCTAGAGTCATTAGCACCCGGGGTAATCCCCGCTGCTCGGTGGGTGCGGGGGTGCCCGAGCCAGGTCAAAGGGGGCGGGCTTAGGACCCGCTGGCGTAGGCCTGCGTGGGTTCAAATCCCACCCCCCGCACCATGGTCTTTCACGCTGATATAATGGTGCTATCTGACGTATTCTCTTCTGGACCGGATTAGTTACTGTATCATTTTTTACCTTTATACTTCCTTGTTTTGTCGCATCCATCTAGAGGCCGGTCATTCCTATATCTGATGATAGAATGGTTGTCTTTTATTCTAAGGAAGCTAGTATTGATAGACAATTTGTCTAGAACTTTTGTGAGTCTTTCTTAAAAGTTTTTACCAGAGTTAGACTAAATGGTGACGAGTATGCTCTTGAAGGTCGGGTTAGCAGCTATCCTAGGGCTTATAGCGGTAGCGGGATTTGCTGGATATATGGTACATCAGACTCATAATGGTGGTTTTTCTACTAGTTTAGGAAATCATGGTTTGTCATCTCGTGATAGTGGATACGGAAAGGTAGGTGCAGGGCATCATCCCATAGGTGATAGTTTAGGCACTGGTGTTAACGAGTCTACGTCTATTAATAGGCCTGGTAACGCCGGTATTGGTGGCAGGGGTAATCCTCCTGGTAGATCTAGTGGTATACAGTGTGGGAGTGTTCCTCCTGGCAGCTTGATAAACGAGCTGTTTGCGTATCATGATAAGTTTAGGTACGAATTGTATATTTATCCAGATAACATGAGTATCAAGTGGATTATAAACGCAGATAATAGCGAGCTAAGAAATGTATTGATAAATCATATCGAGCAAATGGAATGTATTATCTCTAAGGGCGGCGAGCCTCGTCCACAAGATCCCCTCTTCAGAGTCGATGCAGAGATATCAGCTAAGTATGTTAACACTACTATTGTACCTATTAATAGTACAGCTATCGCCGTGATAAAGACAGCTGCTAATAATTGCGCGTTTGAGGTAATAAAACTTCATGCGGAGGTTGTGAAAGGTTTCTTTGACACAGGGCGAATAGAGGCAAGTAAGATTCATGAGATACCAGACAATGTCTATGAAGTGTGTAGGCCTTACCTAGAGAGGTAGAATCAATGGTGAACATAATATGAACAAGCTTCATCTTGGACTGATAGTAGCCGCTATAATCGGAGTAGCTATCGCGTTGTTTCCTCTATATTCGGGTAAACTTAGCGATTTTTTATGGTCAAAGGAATCCATAGGGGAGGAACATGGAGAGGAGCATGGGGTAGAGGAGTATGCGCGGATCACTGGTGTAGTAACAAAGGTGGATACGGAGCAGTTGGCCATAACAATAGATGGAAAGGAGATAGTTATCCGGGGTATGTGGAAGATCACATCGCCGAACGGAAAAGAAGAGGAGCTAGAGGCAGTGGATCTGCTTGGTATGATAAAGCCTGGTATGCAGGTTACGGCAAAGGTTATAGAAAAAGGGCGATGGACTAGGGCAGAAGAACTTGATTTTGATGGATATCATGCATATAGGGTCTCAGATTAGCCGGGCATGGAGGTAGAATGATTATGAACGTCATATTACTGGCCAGAAAGATTAGCGTCATTATACTAGTGTTTTGTGGGCTACTGGTCTTGATTAGTGGCATGATCTTGGAGGTGGCACCGCATGGGCCTGGCAGTGGAGATGCTATTGCGCTGGGTCTTACAAAGTCACAGTGGATAGATATACATAGGTATACAGGTTTCATAGCAGCAGGTACAGCAGTAGTACATGTATATACTAATTATAGGAGCTTGCTCTATCACCTGGGGTTACTGAGGCCGAGACGCGGCACTGCTGTGCGGAGAGGCTAGGATATCTGGCAATGAGGGGTGGCTGAGAATCAATGTTTGTATCCACTGTTTTATTGGTACAAGGCTTATTAGCAATTGTTGGTGCCTTGGCTAGTCTTTTACTAGCGTTGCGTATCAATGGCGCAGCTTCGGCTATTAGTTCTCCTTCTCTACGTTTACTCGCAGCTGCATTTGTTGTTTTTTCCCTCGCTCTTTTAATGGATGCATTGGCGTTATTACTTTATCAGCCCCCCCATGGGCATGTAATGCATGGTGTAGGCGTAGGTAAAAGACCTAGGGAGGTATCATTTCTGCTAGTAAACCGTGCATCAATGCTTGCACAGCCATTTTACATGATAGCGTATACACTTTACGCAGTGTCAATATACTATAGTCATTTGCCTCTCGGAGATAGAAGAATCTATAGTTTACCCCTGGTAGCATTAGTCTATATTGATTACAATATAGCCGCGCTTGTGCTTCTAGCCCTAGCGGGCTATATGGTTTATGAACGTGGCTCCACTCGTCTGCGCTGGTTACTTTTCTACTGTTTACTAGCTACAAGTCATGTATTAGCAATAATGGCACTGGAGGCTATAAGCACTATTATGCTCTCTATATCAATGTCTCTTAGAGCGATGGCCCCCTTGTTGCTCCTTGTTTATGCTATTAAGCGATAGATTAAGATTAGGATAATGTGACATTGTATTGTAATGTAATAATGTAAGTGTAACAGTGATGGAGTCATGACGAGGAGGAAGTATCGGAGCCAGGCTGGCATAATACTTGATATTCTCGAGGCATTAGAGCGTAACGGTCCACTTAATATTACGAAATTAATGTACTATGCTAACCTGCCTTATGACAGATTGCGAGAAACTCTCTCCAAGCTATTAGAACAAGAACTCGTTGAGGAGTGCGATAAGTCTAAGTATTGTATAACATTAGAGGGCCGGAGGGCTCTCAGCAAGCTGCGTGAGGTAAGGGGGCTTCTTGAGAGCCTTGGTTATAAGCTCTAGGTATTATCTAGTTGCTCGTCTCCCTTGATTTCGTCAAAATAACTCTTGCGATGTCATCGGCTATGCGTTCAACTATGGATGCACTAGTCTCTTCTAAAATACTTCGTAGGATTGTCCATATCTCCTCGGCTACATAATTGATTATTTGTGTCTTGGTCTTCTCGTCTACTAGGCTAAGTAGCCTGCACAGCGAGAATGGGCTTGGTGCTAGCTCGTCATGTGTATATCTTGAGACAGCTGATATGCTTACTCCCATTAATTCGGCTACGTCTTTTGCTGCGTAGCCATTATTGAGTACTATTAATATGATGTTTTTTCTGGCTCTTTTTGGAAGTAGTTCTATAGCCTCGCATAAGGCGGCTTGGTTATCAACGACCATCTTATTGTCCCTCTTTATCCGCTCCTTGTTCCTTGCCGTTTTTAGAGTGGAGCGATCCTGTTTATCAAGATGTTCGCTACTCTGGTTCTTTGTTCAGTGTTTTTTGCGAGCTTATAGCCTCGTAGCAGTTCTCTTATCTCGGAGACATTAATGCCTATGGTTTCTCTTATCTTCCTCATTCTCAGGATGCCGCCTACTAGCTGTGTTAAGTTTGATGGATTTGTTGATATCGTTGCGGCCTCGAAGTCTATTATGTAGGGCTCATTGGTTCCCTTCTCTACCAAGACTTGGTTATGTGGCCTAGCTAGCTCGTTGTGGCTTATACCGATGAGGTCTAGTAGATAGGTCTTTGTTAGCAATCTTCTAAGCATGTATCTTAGTTCTAAGGTATTGGCGTGCTCAACATAGTCTATTAAGGGGGTTGAGTCCAAGTACTGCATCGCTATAAAGAGGTGATCATAGTAGTAAGGCCTTGGGGATATATTGAGCCTTGAGGCTGCTAGGAGCATTGCGGCTTCGTGGAGTAGTGTGTGTCTCCGCGAGCCAGGCCTCAAGGCCTTGACAGCCACGTCTCTATTGTCCATTCTCGCCAAGAATACTATGCTTGCCCAGCCCTTTCCAAGTACCCTGTACTTGTTTATGGTTATGGAACCCTTGTTGACGAAGTATATTATGCCGCTCCTTACTAGGGCTTCTATCAGCTTGTCGCAGGTTTCAGACACCGGGTCAGGATAGCATATCGCGTCCCTTGCACGCTCTATCGGTATGAGTTCATCCACTGAGGTCTTTTTGTTATGAATTTCTCTAGCCATTGGAGCTCATCCCTATGAAGGGAGTCTAGAAGGCCTAGAAGCATTGATACCCCGATACGGTATTTTCGAGCCGAGCTTGGAAGCCACTGGTTCATGGTCTTCCCTATGGCATCTAATGCATCAGTGTACCTTCTCTTTCTGATAACAACGAGTCTGCCTGATCCGTCTACCCAGGGTCCTATAGAGCCGCTTGCCAAGTGCTTCTCTAGGAACTTGGATGTGTTCTCCTTGTTCCATGTAGGTGGTCCATAGTGTAGCTTATATCTAGATATTATTCTCTTCTCGAGTTCTAATGCTATGAGTGCTCTTGTTCCATCCCTATTCACATACACGCCGTGATCAAGTACTCTGAAATCATTTATCTCGAGTACTCTTTTTACCAAGCGCGCTACACGGCGAGCAATTCCCCAGAAGTTATCAGGAGGCTCTGGTTCATCGGAGGAGAGCGTTACCAGCACTATGTTTTCTATTCTATCAGCTGTTCTCGCTACTATCTCTCCAGGACTTTGAATGAGGTATTCTCCTCTGCCTACGTGGAAGAACTTGATAGACGGTTTTTCCAAATAGAGTCTTGCCGCTAGTATAAATGTTGCAAACGACTTATACGATAAAGCAGCGGCGACATTGCGACCAGGATCAACGGGATCCACTACTATTAGCGGGGCATCCTGGTATATTTTCCTAAGCTTTTCAATATGCTCTTTCTCTACCTTGTTGAGGGTTATTACAAGCCGGGGTCTCCAATTCTCACTAGCCTCTAATAGGAGATCACGGAAGCATCCATACTTTATCACTAGGAGCTCTGCAAGGTAACCAGAGAACCCCTGAACAGCTATCTCCGCTCCATACACCTCTATGCCTTTCAGAAACGACTTCAATAATCGTATCTCGTTTCTCTGCTCCGGCGTCGTATGTGATAACACGTATCTTCGATGAAACGGTGTCCGGTCAACGGGAGTCAAAGGCCTAGAAGGATCATCGACACGGCAACCAGGCACAACCTCTACCCACACATTGTCCAAGAATACGCGTAGATACGGGTGCTGGGCATATCTGCGCTGAACTATGTAGCCTTTTTCTCGTAGCCATTCCTCGAGCCTGTCTATAAGTCCCTGCTCTATTATGTTGAGACAATTATCTCGTGGTAATAGTATGAATAAGTCTAGGTCGACATCTCCACGTAGCCAAGTATCCTTAGCATAGCTTCCCTCAATAGTTATGAACGCGTCTATACTAACCTCTTCAAGGAACTTGCTTATAAGAGAACGTGCCTTCTCCGACACAGCGTCGAGAAGCTCCTTATCCTCCCTTGTCGGCACTATGCTTCTTAATACCTCTAGTTCTACCTCGTTATGCTCGCACACCATATCGATGACCTACCTTTCTCCTTGGTGCCACTTTCCCTCTTAGCGGTAAGCTCTATTAATGAGTTGAATAACAAATAGTACCTCATGGCTGTGAAGAGGGCTGGTATTGCTGAGAGCCCTTGACTACTGATGATGGACACCAGCTCTGAGCCGCCCTTCTCCTATAAACCTATATTAACGCGCGACAACAAGGAATCAGGATTACTAGGAACCCTACAAACCAATCATGATTGCGTAATAGGTGAGGGCTATGGAGGCCCTAGAGGAGAGGGCACGGAAAATAATATCTATTCTCGAATCAAAGATAAGTGAAATAAGAGATAACGAGATAAGAAAGATTACTAAGGAACTCCTAGAAAATCCCGTAATAACCTTCACTAAGGTAGAGCCACGCATAAGCTTCATAGAGAGCCCTGCTGCCCCGAAGAAGCACCATGCATATCCTGGAGGATTACTTGACCATACTTTGGGTGTTACCGAGATATCCGAGAAATTAATGGAGGTATATAGCAGTATATACGGTGCAAGCATTGATAGGGATATAGTAATTGCATCAGCAATACTCCATGACCTATTCAAGTACTATCAATACGAGCGAGACCCTCTAACGGGTGGGTATAGGCCTCGCTCAGATTGGTACTTTAGCCACGACTTCGCCATGGTGGCGGAGCTTTCGTCGCGCGGTGCACCTGAGCGACTTATTAGAGCAGTAGCAGAGGTTCACGGCACCGTTCCTTTTACGATGATCGAGTCACAGATAGTTCATCAAGCCGATTCAACAGACTCAGAAATGATAGCAAAGATACAGGACATTATATGGAGGGTATGTCTCGACATAGAGCTGGAAATCCCTGATACAAAGGCGATAAAAGTGTTCAATGAGGCACTAAAAAGGCTCCCCATCTTCGAGTACGCGAAAATATACTACGCAAAGGGCCGCGATGCACTAAGAGAGTTTATAGAACAGATACTGGGCCTTAGATAATCGTCCCGGAACAGTGTGAGGAGGCCGACATAAACGTACACCCCTGCCTTCTCTGCAAGGGGTGGATGAAGAAGGGTCGATTTACCGACGTAGATAACGATATCGGTTATGGAGCTACTCAGCCGATGAAGACCCGTCGGACGTCAATGAGCTATAGAGGCGATGAAATATCCCCTGGCTCCTCTGAGGCACAACGTGGTCAAAAGAGCATCAGGCGGGTCCAGCTTCATCACGTAGCTACTCAGTTGACCGATAACCCTCTTCATCCAAGCCAGGGATAGTGATGAATAGCAAACCATCCGACCGGGCACGGCCCCGGGGTGAGGACGAGCTCTCTCACTGAGTTATATTAGTCCCTTAATAGTACTTGTAAGACTTTTACTGCTCCACGCGGAAGAGATAGTAATAGCTTTACAGCCGACTTAAGATCGAGTTCGCCGAGCCCTATTGATGTAAATAAGCTAGTTGGTAGTGATTCTAGTACCGCTGCGCGAGTACTAGGTCTGCTCTCAATAATTTTTTGTAAGAGCTTTCTCTGCCTATTAATCCAGGTAATTACGTTACTAATTGTCTTTAAAGGATCAGCGCCTTTCTCTATCTTATTAAAGAGCGCGAATGCAGAGGCAATGCTTGGTCTTATTCCTTCACCAGTTATAGGGTATACGAACCCAGCTGCTTCGCCTATTACCGGGAACTCGTCTCGGACAAAGAGCGAGGTATTTACACCGCCTATGTTTATTCTCGCGCCTTTTATAGGAGATAATGGCTCTGGGTCTCTGAAGCGCTTTTTAACAAAAATTGCTAGTCTTCTCTTGAACTCCTCGAAGGAGCCATAACCTCCTACACCGATATCTGCTACATGTGTGTCTCGCGGGAAGACCCAGTAGTAGCCAACGAGGTTACTATCAAACCATATCTCTATAATGTCTGTATCAATTGGTTTTTTCACTTTAACTATTTGTTGTACGGCGTTTATGTAGTCGGTGCCTAGTCTTGGCGCACCAATGCCCCCCACAGCGATAATAGTGGAACGAGGATCACTGTAGTCGTTTTTTCTTAGCGGTCTCAGCGATGACTGGTTCAACACTATAGGTTTTTTTACTAGCTCGGCCGACTCTATTAGGTAGTTCAGAAGCCCTGGTTTATCAACTATATAGCCCCATAGCTCTCCTCTTTCCTCTCTAACCATTTTCTCGTCAAGGAATATTCTAAAGCCTCTTATCTCTGTAAGGATATATTCTCTTGGTATCTTAATGTATTTCTCTATCTGAAGCGGTACAGCCCACCCACATGGCTTAGCACCAGGCGTATGCAGGTCATAGACTCTGACACGGTAACCCCTACTAGAGGCATAATAAGTGAAGGCTGCCCCGGCAGGCCCTGCCCCTATAACTATGAAATCATGGCCAGACATGTAGGCCCAGCCCCATAGGAGAGAAATTATTATCATCAGCCCAGGTTTGAGCTTATAGCATCAGCATTAATGTTTCCTAACATCGCGTTCACAATTAACTCGGGAAGCATCCTTATGGCCGAGCTTCTATCACCAAATGTTTTATCAAGCAATATGTGCGTGCGCATGAGCATACTCTTTATGAATGACAATGCTTTCTCGGGGCCTTTGCCGTTTAGCCAGCGGCGGAAGAGTCTTAGTCCTGGCTCGTTTCTCTTCACGGGGTCATTGCTGTCCCTTATATCGTCGGCTACTTGATACATTATTCCAATGTTCTCGCCTATCTCTGATACAGAGTCTATAATGTCGTATGCCTTAGCTACAATTGCTCCTAGCTCGGCGGATAGTCTAAAGAGGGCTCCTGTCTTGAGCCTAACCATCTCTATGTAGAGCGAGGGGTCTATGCGATCTGCGTCATAGAATGCGTCAATAACCTCTCCCCTGGATATGTCGAGCCAGGCTGCAACAGTACGCAGTAATGCAAGCGAGCCATATCTCTGATACACTATGTTCTGGGCAAAAGGGATAAGAATGTTAGATACCATAACAGCCTTCTTTATACCAAAACTAACCCATGCAGCTTTTTTCCCTCTTCGAACAAGGTCCTCATCTATTATATCGTCGAGGGCTAGACTGGCGGCATGGACTAGCTCAACAGCTACAGCTGCGTCCAAGGCATCGTCTTCGTCTGCTCCAAGCGAGGAGGCAAACTCTACTACTAGGAACCCACGCAGACGCTTACCCCCTAGAGCGATGTATTTTGCCACACTAATAGCCTCGGCTTCAGGAAGCTCCTTTAGCCTATCTTCAATGGCAGCGTCTATTCTCGTCTTTAGTTGCCGCCACCTCTCCAGTAGCTCGGCATAAGCCTCTACGCCGTTCTGGTTGGTGAGCTGAGCCAATACTCATCCCTGCAACTGTGAGTTAGAGCACATAGTTCTCTCGTATTAGGAGCTGGTTTCGCTCAATGTAGATAATTCTACCCAAGTTAAGCCCCTAGTCTTTCTCCCCTCACTCTTATACCCTTTCCCTGAGCTAACTAGTAGAGGGGGGACAGGAATGGGTAAAGCTAGGCTATCATTCCCGGATGCTAA
>JALVHV010000109.1 GCA_027028845.1 Pyrodictiaceae archaeon
CTTAAAAACCTGGGTGAAGAGGCTTAGAGATAATCTATCCTTTAGGGGGCTTATTGTCAGCTATTCACCGCCTAGAGGCTATGGCTCGGAACTACGCGCTCGCAGCTGTTAAGGCTGACCGGGAGGGTCGTATAGAGGAGGCTGTTAGGAACTATAAGAAGGCTATCGAGATTCTCTCCAAGATTCTCCAGCTACGGCCCGATAACCCTCTCGCGCATGTCTATCGCAGCATTATTGAGCAGTACCGTAAGCGTGTCGAGCAATTAGAGAAGATAGGCGTGCCCGCGACACCTAGTGAGGCTGAGCAATTGGAGGACTGGGTAGTAGCCGAGAAGCCTAACATAAAGTTCACTGATATAGCTGACCTCGAGCACGCTAAGCAGGCTATAAAGGAGGCAATAATCTACCCCGTTAGGAGACCCGACCTCTTCCCCCTGGGGTGGCCCCGTGGAATACTCTTGTTCGGGCCCCCGGGCTGTGGCAAGACGATGCTAGCAGCAGCTGTTGCCAACGAGGTTGACGGCGTGTTCTTCAACATAGACGCAGCAACTATTATGAGCAAGTGGCTCGGAGAAGCAGAGAAGAAGGTGAAACTCCTCTTCGAGAAAGCAAGGGCGGCTGCACGCAATGGTAAGCCAGCGATAATATTCATTGACGAGATAGACGCGCTACTAGGCGTATACGAGAACGAGGTTGGCGGAGAGGTACGTGTCCGCAACCAGTTCCTCAAGGAGATGGACGGGCTACAGGATAAGAGCAGTAAGCTCCACGTCTACGTAATAGGCGCTACTAATAAGCCTTGGAAGCTAGACGAGCCCTTCATAAGGAGGTTCCAGAAACGAATCTATATACCACCACCCAACAAGGAAGCAAGACTAGAGATACTCCGGCTCTACACCAAGGGGCTCAAACTGGCCCCGGACGTGGATCTAGAGAAGCTCGCGGAGATAACTGAGGGCTATAGCGCCAGCGATATCAAGGACATAGTAATGGAGGCCCATCTGAGGACTGTCAGGGAGCTCTTCGAGAAAAACGGTGGAGAAGGAGAACCAAGGCCCATAACAATGCAGGACTTCATAGAGGCCATAAAGTCTAGGAGGCCCAGCATAACCAAGGAGATGGTGCGCAGGTACGAGGAGTGGTTCCAGAGATTCGGCAGCGTCTAGGCCTTACCACGCTAATCCCGTTCTATCTGTCTTTACTACCCATCCCTCTATACAGGACCGTTAACGCGCCAACGATTAGCCCCAATACTATGCCTAGAACATAGCCGCGTAGCTCCTGGAAAGGCGGGTCACCGAGAGGCCACTCACCAAGCTCATAGGAGGTAAAGAACGCAGCCAATTGCAGTGCCGCTTTCCTCTGTGATTCGTGGAGCAGTCCGTACCCTGTTGCGAGACCTAGTACTATGTGCGTTAGGCCATAGCCTTGCCTGGACACTTCTCTTAACAGAGCCATTACTAGTATTAGGCTTCGGACAAAAAGCCCCGCGATGAATCCTAGTAGCGAGGCACAGGCTAGGCTTTTCAGCAATCCTCGCCGCTCAGCTCGCGAAAATATTGCCCTATACCTAGCTAGTAGTGAACGCCTCTGCCCCGTCGCGGCCCCGTGTTCTATTGTTTCCTTTCCCGCCTTATACGTAGTACTTTACAATGCCTCATTATCTACCTTGCCTGTCCCTCCCTTGGCCAATTAGTATATTATGCCCCGGGATAGGGGAATAGGATGGTGTAGTGCTTGGAGAGGCCACATACCCTGCTACTTGTTGGGGCGCTTATAGCCCTTGGATTGTTAGCTACGGGTGCTGTTGCACAGAGCAATACAACCGCCACTAATGCGACAGTTACAGATATATTGAGCAAGGCAATGAGTAACCCGAAGGTAGCTATCTCGATGCTTATACAGTTCCTCCTGGGCCTCGCGCTTGGCTACTATAGCGCAAAGATAGCTAAGTACTTACTGGCATGGATAGGCGTGATAATAATCGGTGCATTGCTCTCTGTCTGGAGCCTTGGGGGCAGCGTTGAGGACATCTTGACAAAGCTGGGTCTTGAGGCAAAGAAGCTGCTGCCGATAATAAGGGACTTCTTGACCGCGCTAGGAGTGCTAACAGTTGGGCCGGTCGCTGTTGGATTCGTACTGGGCCTCGTAATCGGTATTACCCGTAAGTAGGCGCTACCATACAACTATCTCTCTGTGGATAGCTCGCCGAGCCGGAGGCTTTTTGCACAGCTTTATGCGGGGGTGTGGCTCGCCGCACTCCTTGCACCTCGCTGAGCCATCATCTCTTCTCTCGGCCAGTACTCTTACGCCCCATGGTTTTCGCGAGATTATTGGTTTCCGGCACTTCTTGCACAGAGTGTCTGTGAGCGTGTAGCTTTCCTCACCGTAGAGGTAGACGTAGAGCCTGCCCTTCTCACGGAGCTTCTCAACGAGATCATAGCCTCGGTCCATTACCTCTTCGCCGCCCATAGGTATTAGGTGTATTGCTGCCTCGGGGTAGAGGCTTGCGAGCTCAGATACCATTATCTCTGCCTTCTTCGAGCCATCGTAGACGAGGTGTATCTCTAACACATCGAACAAGCTGTACGCCTCGCGCAGGACCTCGTAGACATGGTCTAGGCGGGGAACCCTCTCAACCAGGGCCACGTGCTCGAAGACCAGAACCGTGTATCCAGCGTCACGTGCTCTGCGCAGACGCTCGATGCTGACAAGCCCAGAGCTGCGTGCAGCAAAGTACTCCGGGGCATAGTCTCCAAGGAGATTCCTCAGATTCCCGGGAAGCTCGTATACCCAGTCCAGGGCAAGCGGTTCTCCACCATCAACTAGTAAGACGTCTACATTGAGCATTCTGAGCCTCTTTAGCTCTGACTCGCTAAGCCTCCTGGTGATGAGGGAGCCCGGGTCTCCTAGGTGGCTCCAGCTACAGTACCTACACCTCCACGGAGCCATCGGGGTTACTAGTCTCGCCACGGTACCGCCTGGGCATACATGGTAGAGAGGCACCTGCTCAGCCCTTAGCACGCTCATGTATACAGCGTGCCACGGTAACGCATCCCTCTCCCCTGCTGGATCCAGTACCACTGCTTTGCAGGCTGGCTCGCTACATGCTAGTACGCAGCGACTGCACCGCGCCAATACCTTAGCACCATTAATCGGTTGAGAAACCTATAGAAAAGAAACATAAGTCTATGAGCCAGGGCCTGCAACTAGAAAGAGTACCGGGGATGATGGAGATTGGCCTTTGCGGAACTCCCCGGGCCGAGGGGCAGGGATGAGCGAAGAACCCCTTACTGACCC
>JALVHV010000110.1 GCA_027028845.1 Pyrodictiaceae archaeon
GGCAACCCTACCTGGGCGAGCGCTGCTAGTAGCGCGGCCGCGAACCCCCACGGCATGTATCTTCTCAATCCACCCATGTCTACTAGGCTAGTTGTGCCTAGGTAGTGGATAGCGGGGGCTATTGAGAGGAAGAGCGTAGCCTTAAACCAGGCATGGACAAATAGGTGCGAGAAGCTAGGAAGAGGAGAGCTGAGGGTAGCGGCGGCAAACATTATGCCTAGGTTACTAATAGTGCTATAGGCTAGCACCCTCTTGGCGTCCAGCTCCTTGATAGCAAGTATGGCGGCATATATCGTTGTTAGTGAGCCAAGCACTAGTACAGCCTCGCTCACTCCCTTATCGGCTACGAGAGCAGCGTTAACCCTCTCCAATAGATAGGCGCCAGCAGCAACCATTGTCGCGGAGTGGAGTAGCGCGGACACAGTCGTAGGAGCCTCCATTGCCTCTAGGAGCCATATGTGCAGAGGGAACTGAGCCGACTTGGTAGCAGCTGCAAATACTACGAGGGATAACACCACGGCGGGGAGACTAGTTGAGGGAACGGTCATTGTTGCTCCGTGTATCGCGGCGTAGGCAGTTGCGAGTACTAGCGCTATGTCACCAGAGCCTGTGACGACTATAGCTAGCCTAGCAGCTCTCCTAGCCCGTGGCTTATTGTACCAGAACCCTATGAGGAGGTAGGAGGAGAAACCCAGTAATGCCCAGAAGATGGTAAGTGTTAGCAGATTATGCGCCAGCGCGACCCCTATCATGCTTGCCTCGAAGAGCGCTAGTGCTGAATAGTACCTAGTGAATCCCTTCTCGCCGTGCATATAGTCGTGGGAGAACAATATGATTATGAACGTTATTATTGACGTGAGCACGCTCATAGTGATTGATACTCTATCCAGTACAAAGGAGTAGTATATCCTTCTCCCGCCAATAGATATGAACTCTAGTACATCGCTAGCCGTGTACGGGCGCAGGTAGAACACGTATGACGAGGACGCCAGCGCGGCCAGTGATGCAGCTAGAGCTACGAGCCATGCTATCTTCTCTCTTCTCGCGAGCATCTGCACAGGTATCGATAGTAGTAGAGTAATGGGGCCCACTAGGGCTATGAGTAGTGCCTGGCTAGCCAAGGCCTCTTCCTCACCTCTTCTTCGCTAAAGTGATTAGCCCGGTTCGGTGACGCTTGTGATAAACGATGACTAGTACGAGGCCGATTATCTCCTCGATAGCGGATAAGACCATGACTAGGTAGGGGAGCTTCGTTGGCCCAGTAATCGTCGTAGCGTATAGCATGAAGCCGCCCGTCAATAAGAGGAAGTATACCACTAGCTTAACCAGGTGCTTCACGGTAAGTATGCCGTAGAAAGCCATAGCTATTATGGCGCTAGCTGTGGCAGCATATACTGCGTGAAGCATAGTCATCCTTCTCTCACCTCTCGGAGCAAGTAGAGGCCAGCGAGGAGAGACACGAGTATAACGAGGCCAGCTACGACGCTCTCCTCTGTGTCGAAGAAAATTGGGCTAGAGAAGCCGCTCTTGCTGGATACCGAGGCGTATACGAGCCAGCCCAGTACCAGGGAGGGTATAGCTGCGCCGAGGTACTCTGATAGCGATGCCTTGGGCTCCTCTGCTGGCTCAACGATGCTAGCAGCCAATAGGACTAGTATCGAGAGCCCTCCAACAGATAACATGAAGTAGGCGGCTGCGAGTCCTAGGCCCCAGGCCTCGTAGAGGAGAGCGCTTATACTAGTGAGGACGAGCACTAGGAGTAGGACTGACTTAGCAACCTCTCTGGTAACCAGTACCCCTAGTGCCCCGGTAACGGCTAGGCCAGCTAGTATCGCGGCTACTGTCTCTGATACCGCCACCTTGTCTCGCCTCGCTTCTTCTTCTCAGAGAGGAGAGCAGAGTGCTCAGGGAGAATCACTATGTCCGGGTTATCGGAGACGAGGGCGACCACGGAGGAGAAATCCAGCGCCCTTGTCGGGCACACTTCGACGCATAAGCCACAGGCCATGCACATGTTCGCGTAGAATACTGGGACAGCTCTCCTGGAACCATCGATTGTGCACTCTCTCAGCTCGATAACCCTGTTAGGGCAAATGTCTCTGCATGCGCCGCAGCTAATGCAGCTCTCGGGATGGGCTAGGTAAACAAAGCCTCTCAGGTTCTCAACATGTTCTCTTGGTAGCTCTTCCTCGGGGTATCGCAGAGTCTCGGTGGGGCCTAGGGTATCTCTCAGCATTCTTCTCAGTGGCCTTAGCATATCTTATCACCATAGGGCTGAGTATATTATGGCGAGGACTAGGTTAGCGTAGGCCAAGGGTACCCAGATTCTCCATCCCCTTGACAAGGCTCCGCGGAGGCTATACCTCGGATAGGATGCCGCGATGTACATGACTAGGATTGCTATTAGGAAGGCCTTTATGAAGAGCCATGTACCGTGGGGTAGTGCTGGGTACCCGGCATCGCCGCCGAGATAGAGGCTCGCTAGTAGCACGAATAGCGCGAAGGCCTCCATCCTCTTTGCGAGGAATAGTGTGAGGAACCGGGGCCCCGTGTACTCGAGCTCCCATCCACCAGCTACCTCGGTCGGGGCCTCCGGGATATCGAAGGGAACAGCCTCTATCTCGGCGAGCACGCCTACGAGCCCGGTAACAAAGCCGAGCGGGAGCAAGACCACATACCATATGCCATGTAGCCCCTTTGAGACCACTGTTATATCGGCGCTACGTGACGCTATCGCAGGAGCCAATACGCTCATAGCAAGCACGGCATCATAGCTAAGCATCTGGGCCAGGGCTCTATACGAGCCTAGGAACACATACTTGCTGGAAACATACCAAGTCGATACTATTAGCACAACTATGTCCAAGGAGAGTATCAGTAACAGCCATATCAGCGAGTTACGCAGCGGCTCTATATGGGCAACGAGGTAGGGGATAGGTGTTGCGCTAACAAGGGCTAAGCTCAAGCCGAGTAAGAGGAAGGGAGCAGAGCCATAGATTACCCGCATATAGCGTGGCTCCATATCCGGTAGGACGTCCTCCTTAACCATTAGCTTGAGTATATCGGCGAATACTTGGAAGAAGCCAGCAGGCCCCACGTATTTTGGCCCTATTCTCCACGTGACACGGGCCATGAGCTTCCTCATAGTATACATGGCTATGTATATGAAGCCTATAGACAAGGCAAGGCTAAGCTGGGGTATCCTCAAGTACTCTACCATGCTCATCTCTCGGTACCCCCTATACAGAGGTCCATCGAGTTTATGAACGCTATTGCGTC
>JALVHV010000111.1 GCA_027028845.1 Pyrodictiaceae archaeon
AACCCATAGGGAAGCGGCACAGCTATAGGAGTGGGGTAGCCGCGGCGAGGCAATCGTGTAAAAGACTTAGTAACAAGCGCCGCTACCCCAGCCCTCACCAGCCTCGCGAACCCCTCGGCACCGGAGCCAAGAATACCACTGGCATTCATAACTGGGTGCCGAAGCACTAGCCCCCCGATCCTCGTCTCCAGGCTAGGAGACACAGCGCCACTATCCTCCGAGAACGAGCTTAAGTAGGGACCGAATTAAAGCAACTATTGAGGTAATATTTTTCGTTGAGTTGCCTAGTAAGCAACTATCTTCGCCATACACTGTAATGGCTATGTTATGAAGAAATATTGTGGACAATCATCATTTAATCCTTGTACCGAGCTTAGTGCGCCGTGGGGCTCTCGTATTGACGCTTATAGTCGCGATAGATAGCCTTAATGTAGAGGAGGCTAAGGAGCTGACTAGGGGTCTCTGTACCCGGGTAGCCGGGTTCAAGGTGGGTCTCCCGTTTCTCCTAGCGAACGGTGTACAGTCTCTCAGCGAGCTCCGCGGAGCCTGCCCGGAGAAACTATGGGTTGCTGACCTCAAGTTAGCGGACATAGGTCACGTGATGAAACTGGTAGCGTCAAGCGTGGCTAGCGGAGTCGATGCCGTGATAGCCCATGGCTTCGTGGGCGTGAGGGGCGCGCTCGATGAGCTCAAAGAGTACTTGGACAGCCTGGGCAAGAAACTGGTAGTAGTTGTCTCTATGAGCCACCCGGGAGCCGAGGAGGTCTACGACAAAGCATTGCCAAACATACTCGGTGTAGTAGCCAAGCTGAGACCATGGGGCGTCGTCGCCCCGGCCACGAGGCCAGCAATAATCCGCGAGACGAGGAAGACCCTCGGGCAAGGCGTGAAGATACTATCGCCAGGTATTGGTGCACAGGGAGCAAGGCCGGGCGAGGCTCTCTGTGCTGGAGCCGACTACGAGATAGTTGGCAGACTAATAACAGGGGCCGGGGACCCAGTAGCTAGTGCCGAGGAGGTGCTCAGGGAGCAAGAGGAGATGCTGAGAAGGTGCAGAGGGTAGAGATAGCGAGGTTTAAGCCCCTCTATGCCGGGTTATTCCTAGCAATACTAGTGCTCGTCTCTATGCCTCTCGTGTTCGCGAATCACTGTGAGTCGCTCTACTTGCTTAATAAGGCTACTGGGTGCCCAGCTAGCCTCCTTGCCTACATTGCCGCGGCGTTGCTCCTCGTCGCGGTGCATGAGGCGACTCACTACGCGGTAGCGGTTGTTCTCCGGGTTCCTGGCGCTAGGCTCCTCTTTAACAGGAAGCTGGTAGCACTCATGCTAGACTATGATTACATGACGCCGAGCCAATACCTCTTAGTAACTCTCGCGCCACAAATACTAACGCCTCTCCTACTCTACCTAGCCACCCAGCACTCTATCGTGGGCGGCATAGCCTGCGTCATGGCTGCTGCGAACCTTGCTGGCGGCGCGCCTGACGTGGTTAATGCTCTCTACTTCTGGCTGGTTCATGGTGATGCTGAGAGGTTTTACCTGCTCTATCGCTGGGACGGCGTAGTAGAGGGTGGTGTCGTTGAGTACCGGGACAGGGTAGTGGTGTACATTATGTAGGCCTCTTTGGCTTCCCCTTGTAGAGCCTGCGGGAAGCCTACATAATGCCCCAGGTATAGACACGTATACCTTATCATGGGGAGCGCCTTGGCCTCGTGGATCAAGCTTGTTCATCGTAGCAGCGCGTTCGCTGTGTATATCAGCTTCTTCCTACTCGCGGAGGCTCTATGGGAGGCACTGCGCGGCTATACAGCATTCCACGCAGCATTAATGGCCAGTACTGTACTGGCTGTCTTTGTTGCTGGTATAGCCACTAGTTACGCGGCCTCGGGTACCCGTCGCTCAAAGAGAGCAGAGAAGGTAGCCCTAGTACTTGTTGTCGCTACCTATATCGTTGCCTTAGCGGGCCTAGGCCTCGGGGGGCTTGTGCTCCTAGATAGGCTTCCTCCTAGGCCTTTTCTTGCAGCGATTTATGCATTGTATGCAGTAGCTCTATGGATAGCGGGTGCTGAGGCGCCCCGGGGAAGCGTTGGCTTAAGCATAGCTGGGCTCGCCTACGCCTACACACTTGCAACTATCTATGCGCTGGTCTCTAGCCCGGCCAGGGGCTTCTTCACCTACTACCTAGGCCTGGTCTATGCCCTAGCAGTTACCAGCATCTATGCCGTCACTATTCACTCATTCCCATCCACTTATGGCGAGAAGCCGAGAACCTCCTTGGTCTACGCGCTCTACGCGGCGCAGGGAGCAAGCCTAGCACTATACGCTTGGCGGCCACCGCTCGGAGCGCTAGCCCTGGCATTAACCATGCTCCTTTACATACCGGCGGCAAGGATGGATAAGCTCCTAGTCTTCCTAGAGAAGACACGAGCCATGAAGAAGGGCCCTGCGAGGAGCAGCCACCTATACTTCCTAGTAGGCCACGTATTCGCTGTGATCTATGTCATATTGGTGCTGGCCTCTAGCCTCATGTACTCCGGGTCACCGGACATATACAAGCTACTCTACATATTCATACACATGACCACGATAGGATTCGTAACCCAGCACATACTGATACACGCGCCAATGATGGTTCCAATAATCCTCGGGATACCGACAGCGAGGCGCTACACAGCACTAAATTACATCCTCTTATTCCTAGCAGCCGTAAGCTTCCCTATAAGCGGGGCTGCATCACTAGTACTACTAGTCCTAGCGCTACTCGTAACCGTCCTCATAGCTTGGCCTCGGAGCTTGTTTAAGCGCATTCCTCCCAGCCTTTAACAATAACAATATAGACTAGTTACCGAAGCCTCCACTGGGTCCATGAAGTACAAAATTTTCAAGTACTTATGAAAATAGCTAAGGAAGCAACTCTAGGCACAAATGAGAAGGTGAAGGTGCTAGCTAACTGATAGATATAGAGGCTAGTATATTACAGCTATATGAAGAGTATAGCCCTGCTATTTCTCTGCTCGATTGCTGGATAGGGTACTCGATTTTTTAGTGAGCTTGGCTCGATTTGCTCGGCTAGGGCTTCCTCCTCTTCTCGGCTGCTCCAGTAGATTTTCTCGACTAGTTTCTCCCGGCCAGGCATGACAGTTGAGACTAGGTCGTGGAGTTCTCGGCGTGTGAGTTGCTCAAGCTCTTTCCCGTACACTTTGCGGGCGTATGCCCTGAGTATTGCTCTTAGGCCGAGGGCTTTGTCCCGGAACGCGGGTAT
>JALVHV010000112.1 GCA_027028845.1 Pyrodictiaceae archaeon
GCCTTAATCGCTAAGACCACATAGGTATAGGGAATAGAATAGAAAACGCTCTTTACGAGTGTTGGAAGCGTGTTGTAATCAACGAAAAGCGCTGAGAGGAACACTATTGTTGCAAGCCCTGTTATTAGGCTAGCTACGAGGGTAGCTGCTCTCTGGCCTGGGACAACCAGTGTTATAAACATGGTGAATGCAGCGGTTACCAAGACGGCTAGCAGAACACCAGTTACGTGCACAAGTATGAGCCCCGGGTCTACACCGCCAAGAACCATGTAGACGTATGCTACAACGGCTGCAGCATCAAGCCCTCCAGCAATTGATGCTGCTATTAGAGCGCCAACAGTTTTTCCCAGAAGAAGGTCTAGCCCAGTAATAGGCGAGATAGCTAACAACTCTCCAGTTCCACTTTCTCTTTCACGTGTTATTGCGTCAGCTACAGCTATGGCGGCCGGGTTTAAGACAAAGAATACAGAGAAGGCCAGGAACCTTGCTACATCAGCTCGCCTAACAAGGCTAGGCGGTGCTGGTGCGCCACCGCTACTAACACTCTCAGTTACAAGATAGACAGGGTTTCGCACATAGTTCGGGTTTAGCGATAATCCAGCCCTCTTGGCTATTGTTTTTATCCTCTGTATAGAGATGTTCTGTGCTAATGAAGCAGCAACAGAGTTGAGAACACTAGCAGCCTGATCAGCTGCAGCCTTACCCACAACGCGGTAAAACTTTATGAAAACGGGCTTATCAAGTGAGGAGGCATTAGTGCTGAATCCTTTCGGTATAATTATTGCTGCTACTATGCCCTCCGGAAGACTGCACTGGCCCCGGGCCACTACCGGAATAAGCCCCGGCGTGCTGCGTATCGCTGCTACCAGCTTTTTGGAGAAGCTCTCTGCATAGCTCCCATTATCACATATAATTATAGCAACTCGTGCCATTTGCCTAGTCTGTAGCCCGGTTATAACAAGCCCCAATAAAGGAAAGAGGAATGCTGAAATTGTCATAAGAGCAATACTTCTTCTATCCCTCACGAATTCTAGTACTTCTTTCCACGCAATCACCGATGCCCTCAAATCATTCACCACCCCTTGGTAATTGTTTCACCGAGCGCACGTTGCACAGCATTTACAAAGGCTTCTTCAAGGTCCCTGCCGCCATATCGCTCGACGAGTACACGGGGCTCGCCAATGTCTATAAGTTGTCCTCTAGCAATGAAGCCTACGCGTGTCGCGAGCCTCTCAACCTCCAACATGTTATGACTCGTAAGCAATATGGCCCTACCATCCCTGGCAGCTCGGAGTATAAGCCTCCTAACCTCAACAGAACTATATACATCAAGCCCAGATGTAGGCTCGTCTAGTACGAGTAATGGTGTATCAAGAGCTAACGCTAGTGCTACCAAGAGACGACGCTTCATACCTTTACTGTACTCCCCAACCTTTCTACGAAGGTTATCGCCTAGCCCCGAGATACTAGCTGCCTTTTCAACTATCGAGCGTACACGGTGCTTATCACTATAGTACAGTTTCGCGTAGAAATACAAGTGCTCATACCCAGTTAGCCTAGGATAAACAGCTGACTCCTCCGGAACATATGCTACAAATCCTCGTTGCGTGACCGAGCCACATACCTTGACGTGGCCACCATCAGGCCTATATATTCCAGTAATCATGCGTATGGTTGTTGTCTTCCCGGCACCGTTAGGCCCTATTAGGGCGAAGACCTCGCCACGCGAAACAGTAAAAGAGATAGGCCCGATAGTGGGCCCTCTTTTAAACCTCTTAACAATATTATTCACTTCAAGGACTGGGTTACTACACTCCACTCCTGCATCATCCCGTGTCATTGGGCAACGATAAGACAAGTATTGTACGTGTATCGGGTAACTCGTCTCTCGAAACCACTACTTGGTTAGAGTCGTAGCGTACAACTCTCCACTTCTTAGCATATCTTAGCAGGTTTTCGAGAGGATCAAGGGGAAGCTGCATTCCAGGAACCCAGTAATGCATAGGTACGAGTACACGTGCACCTAGCTCAGCGGCTGCTTCAAGCGCTTTACGGGGATGCATAGTATAAACATTACCTGCAGGAGCAAGCACAATGTCGGCTCTTAGAAGCTGTGATTCATCCTCCCTAGGCGGTCTACCAGCATCACTTAAGTGCGTAATACTCAGCCCCTCAACCTCCACTCGGTAAGCTATAACAAAGCCTCTAAGCTTGCCCTCAAACTCGTCATGAGGTAGCTTTACACCTCTAATCCTAAAAGGACCTAGCTCGAACTCTCCAACTCTCTCCCTCAAAACAATAGTATCGCTTCTTTGAACAGATTCAACAGCGTTATGGTCGTAATGCTCGTGAGTCACTAGAATATAGTCCGGCTTAGTCTTAGGTGGCTGAAATCCAGGACCAAGGCTTCCCCCGTCATGTGGGTCTATTAGCAATGACTTGTTACAACACCTTATCTCGAAGCATGCATGGCCCCACCAGATCAATTCTATCATGTAGTCCCCCTCGCTCCTTATACCCTTATAGCCCTTGATTAGCTGTGCAATAATAGTAATGGTTGCTGGAGTAACTAAGTTAGCTATAATGGTGCTTGATAAAAACCATTTTGTAATCCTTTACATGTTTTTTAACATTATGGTACCATATATTATTTCTTCAAAAGAGCGTCTATAACTCCTCTTATCTCTGCTTTAGCTTGGCTTCTGGCACAATTAGCTACAATATATTTGCATCCCAGAGCTCCTTCCCGGTACACGCAGAACACAGTGTCACTCGGCAATGTAGCTACTTTTTCGACGTTGATACTAAATGTTGCATCCAGGATCTTCGCGATCTTGTGTTCGTATGTTTTCTGGCTTAGAGCACTTGATGCTATATAGAGGTTTGTCGCAGCTTCCTGGTTATCGAACACAACGAGCCCGGTCCTCCAAAGAAATGCTAGGTATGCAGCAGCTGCTTTATAGTCACCAGCTAGTGTAGCCACGTCCTTGAATGATGGTTTTCTCCCCTCAAGGGCGGCTGATATGCTTGCCCTGACCAGGGAGTACTCGAGCCTAGCTATCTTGCCCTCTTCTAGCTCTACAAGTTTCTTCTTAGGCGTCCTTATTTTCAAACGAGGGCGTGGAAGCGCGTATACCTTAAACTCTGCTTCCCCGCTCTCTATAGTCTTCCTTGCCTCCTCCAGGTCTTGGCCGGAAAGGAGTCTCGCTAAATCAACTATACCCGCCATCGCGACTGCCACCCCTCATTCTTCGTGACGAGGGTGTAGTTATTCTATCTCCTTCTTCTAGTTAGCGGTTATACCTGGGTACAGCGAAGTGAGTGCTAGCGGCGAGCAGCGACACAGTAGCTATAAGATGTGGCTGCGCCAAGTAGCGGCCCTAGTTAACAGTGTTGTTCTCCGCCTAGGATATGTTGAGCGCTGGTTATTCATAAGCACAGTTACTGCTATCACAGCATCACTAGTTATAGGTATATTCTATTGGATGCTCCAAGGCCTAATATTACTGAGTGCAAAGCTTCACGGCTTAATAATCCATGAGGCACTAACTGATTATTCGCTAATAGCTATCCATTCTAGGGAAAAGCTGTTAATACCAATTACTTTGCTCCTTGGTGCAGCAGCGTCGTCATTAATAGTATATACTTTTGAGCCTGAAGCAGAGGGTGCTGGAGCAGAAAGTGTTGTTGAAGCTTATCACTTTAAAGCCGGCAATCTAAGAGGTCGCATAGCTGCCGTAAAGACAATAGCATCAGCACTAGTTCTTGGTACTGGTGGAAGTGCAGGTCCAGAGGGCCCGGCGATACAGATAGGTGGATCCGTTGGAGCTTTTACAGCAAGCTCGCTACACTTAGGTATAGAGGAAAGACGTGTAGCACTCATAGCTGGCGCTGCAGCTGCTCTCTCTTTCATATTCCAGAGCCCAGTAGGTGCTGCTATATTCGCTGCTGAACTCCTCTACGAAGATGTCTTAGAGGCGGCTGCACTCCCCCCGGCCCTCTTGGCGTCAACTATTGCGTATGCATTGTCACTCCATATACTTGGGCCTGAGTATAAACTTCCCTCGCTCCATATCACTAACATAATATCGCTCTATAGTCTAAGCGCCTTGGGCTCCTACATAGTCCTAGGCTTGGTTGAGGCGGTGTTCGCATTCGCATTTGTAAAGTTCTTCTTCTTTACCAAGAGATGGTTTGATAGTTTCGTTAAGGAGAAGGGGCTCAGTATATACCTAAAACCAGTCCTTGGCGCCATCATGGTTGGTATAGTGGGCATTTTTGTCCCAGCAATACTTGGAACAGGTGAAGAATTGCTAAGCAGTCTGCTTAGCGCATTTGTTCATCTGCAGGGAGTTAGGTCCCTAGTAGCTATGCACTATAATCTCTTACTAATACTGCTAATCCTGGCTCTCATGAAGATGATAGCAACAAGCCTAACCGTTGGAAGCGGGCTTAGCGGAGGCCTATTAACTCCTAGCCTCTTTATAGGAGCAATGGTTGGGCAACTCGTTGGCATAATCCTTGGCCAGCACATAGGAGTAGAGCCAGTCATATACGCCTACATAGGAATGGCCTCATTAGCTGGTGCAGCGTTTAAGGCACCAATAGGCTTAGCGTTCTTCGTGGCAGAAATAGGTGGTACACCTGCGCTTATAGTCCCAGCACTCATAGCGTCTCTTACATCAGCTATAGCTACACGAGGTGTTACCTTCGTAACAGCAGCTCTCAAGAAACCATTACCGCCAACAGTCTTCACAGCGGAGTCTCTTCTCCAAATGCTAAGAAGCGGAGAGGTAAAAAGAATCAATATTACTATACTAAGCCTAGTTAAGCGCTTTACGCCAGTAAACTGGCACGCGACATTAAGGGATGCAGCGAAGATCATGGTACAGACGGGACAGAAGATAATACCGATAGTTGATGACAATAATCGTGTAGTGGGTGTTCTAGACCCAGCTTACGTGGGCCTAGACCTAGGATACATGATGAGATCATCGCAACCAGTCATAGAGGTCTCCTTAATAAACGCCCCAATAGTAAGAGAGAATGATCCCTTCATCCGTGTCCTAGAGGAGATGGTAGCGCATGGAGTAGACTACGTGATAGTAGTTGATCGCTCTTATCGATACAGGGGCGTAATTGTGTTTGAGGATGTTGCGCAGGCATTAATGCCGTATATAGCAGCTGGTATACCGGAGAAAGCCGAGGCAAGTGAACAAATCTCAGAAGTAGCCAGGCGCTAAAGAAGAGAGCAACGTAATTAAGGCTATTATGATTACCCGATTCGATGGAGAACACGGCTCATGATGTGGAATCCGGGAGCTTAGGCGCAGAGCCGATGAAGAGCGCATACTTGGCTGAATCCTTAGGTGCTTTGTAATGCGAATAGCTAACATAGTGTTCAAGAAATTAACATCGTTGCATGATCCCTTATACCAGGACGCTAAGACGGTTCTACTTGTATCAGATGATTATCGTATAGTTGAGCGCGCAAGACTCTACAAAGAGAGGGGAATTGATACAGAAATATATCCTCTAAGCGTTACGGACTCACCTACTCTCTTCTCCTTGTTTGGTATCACTAGGTGGATACATGAAAGAAGCTTCACTGGTATAGTGCTTGTGGAAGGATATGACCAACTCTATTTGCTTCAAGAAGCTTATAGACTAATATTTCTCGGTACAGGCCTGGACGAGGCCTCGTTATACAAGCTCTCTTCTCCTCTTCATGCTCGCTCCCTTATACACTTATCATATATCCGGGATACAGGGATAGACTTGACTAACGAGTCACAAAGATTCCTCAACAGCGCGTTTACTGGCGGTGATGCGCATAAATCAACAGTATTAGAGATAGGAATCGACATAGCAATACAGCTCAGCGCCACGAGACCCAGGATGCTAAGATGTATACAGGAACTATACACATTTATCACTGGTCAAAGAAATGTACTAAGCAAAACATGCTCTACACTACTTAGAGTCGCGGAGGCACTAGACTTCGAGAACAGTGGTGCAGTAAAGAACATAGCGCTCATAACCCGTAATAACTACGCCGAGGTAATTATTGGGTGTAAATTACTTATGGAGGAGAGGCAGTGCTGGCCAGAGGCCGAGAACGCACAAGCCCTACTAAGCATGTTACTTAATGGCCTCGGTCTCGGACTAAGCAATATATCCATGTTACAGCCCGAGGAGACAGCATGCATAGCCTATAACAAGTACATCGAGGAGGAGTGCAAACGTGAAGATATCCAAGAAACTATTCATTGGTATAGATGAGGCCGGAAGAGGACCAGTAATAGGGCCCATGGTGCTAGCCCTAGTCGTAATCGATGCGGAGAATCTAGATCAGCTAAAAACTATTGGTGTAAGGGATAGCAAGGAACTAGACAGAGAGAAAAGAAACAAGCTAAAAAGCATTATAGAAAGACTCAGCCGCCTCATCATATACGAGATAATCCCACCAAGCATGATCGATTCCTATAATCTAAACACTCTAGAATACAAGACAATAATACACATGCTTACAAGGGCCAAGGAGCTACTCAGAGCCGCTCCCGAGGCTGTAATTATCGACGCTATTGGTCCTCCTAATAGGCTCAAAAAATACCTGTACTCGGAACTAGCCTGGCTAAGAAGTACAAGGCTAGTAATAGAGCCTAAAGCTGATTCTAAATACACGGTAGTAGGTGCAGCAAGTATTATCGCAAAAGTGATCCGTGATGCAGAGATAGAGAAGCTGCGTAAACTATACGGGGTAATGGGCTCAGGATACCCAACAGACCCCGCTACCCGTGAATGGATAATTCAATTATATAAGAGAAACCCCACGAACCCGCCCTGGTTTATTAGGAGAACATGGTCAACACTAAAGCAAATAGCCCCACTCTGGTACATCGAGAAGAAACCCACAACGAGCAACAAGGGACAAAGAACACTACTTGACTATCTCAAGAAGAACAAGTAAATAATAGTTCACGTTGTTGTCCGCGATGAACTACTCCATTATAAAAGATTATCAGATACGGCCACACTCTTCATCGCTGCACCTAGCGAGCTCTGGTAAGCCCACCTATCATCACAAATCATGATATCATCAAGTAGATAATGTAGATAAGAGGGGGATTTTCTTCCTATGCTTTGCTGGAAAGGAGGTATGGACAAGGAAGGGTTGGCGCCTCGTGGACAAGGCTATACGATACATAGTGGATTTTGCTGCGAAAACCCTCCACGTGATCATGGACAAAAAGGTGAGCCATGATAGGGCGTTCCAGCAGGTCTTAAGAGAGTATCGAAAAGCAGCTAACCACGTATCGCTCAAAGTCCTATACAAGGTCTCGCGCGACGTCATAGTTGATTACTATATGCTTCGTCACGCCGAAGCTGTTGTCTATGGTAAGCGTGGTAGCGCCAAGAGAATGGTTAGGCTATGGCTAGTTCTCAGAGGTGCGGAAAAGGAGTACTTGGCGGGCTATTCTGATGGTATTGAAAGGCTTAGGAGACGTCTCCTGAGAACCCTTCCGCGAAGAATCGAGAGTGTTGACGAGTTATTAGATGGTATTGAGAATGAGTCCAAGCTATTAGCAATAAAGTATTCATTCCCTGAATGGTTCGTTGATGTATTTCTTAAGCTTTTATCCCGCGAAGAAGCTGAGAGGCTTCTCTCAGAGCTAAACGAGGAAAAATGGTGGATACGTGTCAACACGTTAAGAACCGACGTTGATACCATAGCTGAGAGGCTGTTAGAGAAAGGCGTCGTAGTTAAAAGAGACCCTGATCTACCATATATGCTGAAAGTAGTTGACTACAACGAGCCATTGCATCACTTAGAGGAGATGTGGCGAGGCGAGATAGTTTTCCAGGACAAGGCCTCTGCGCTAGTGGTAGAAGCCCTCGAGCCCTCCGAGGGCGACCTGGTACTAGACATGGCTGCGGCACCTGGCATAAAGGATAGCCTCATAATGCAACTAACGAATAATAGGGCCTCAATAATCGCTATTGATGTATCAAGAGAGCGGATAAAGCGAACGCGGAGAGTCCTAAAACTCCTAGGAGTAGACCTTTCGAGAATTCAGCTAGTAAACGCCGATTCTACACACTTCCATCTGACAAGGAAACCTAACAAGATAATACTAGACGCTCCGTGCACAAGCAGCGGTGCTATGGGAAAGGACCCAGCCATAAAGGTTCACTTAGAGAATATTAACTGGGTAGCACAATTCCCACAAATACAGACAAGAATGCTACAGTCAGCTATACGGTATGGTGTGGAAATAGTCTATGCAACATGTAGTATACTCCCCTTTGAAGGCGAAGAAATAGTTGAGGAGCATTCCGATACACTAGAAACCCCTAGGATCCCGGGCTCGCCTGGCTATGCTCTCTACCCCGCCGTGTCAAACCGTGTCAAGAGACTATTCCCGCATCTTCACGATACCCAGGGATTCTTTATAGCAAAGCTTATACCTAGGCAATAATCTCGCCATCAAAAAGTATCATAATTTACTGGGGGTCAGGGCCCCTGCAACACCGCCGCCTTGGCGGCGAATGAGCAGGGAGACGAATTGCCGTCGTCCACAATCCTTTACCTCACTCTAATGTACTGAAATGAGGACTACACTAGAGGCTGAACAGTGTCAAATTAAAAGGACTATGATGATAGCCTGGCGCCCCGATAGTAACGTTAGCTTTTTGATAGAAAGGCATCGCTAAGACCCTACCCGGGGCTCTCTCTAAACCTCGGGCGAACGAGGGGCTCGTTATGGCTAAGTCCGATAAGAAGAAAAAAGAACCGGTCAGTGGGACCAAGAAGGAACTCGTCATAGTAACACGGCCAGTAGTTACAAGGGATAAGGTTGAGAAAGATGAAAGAAAAAGAAAACTACTCATGGTACTCAAGGCTATGGAGGACCAAGGCGGCATATACGAGAGAAGCTTAGCGCACTTGATATACTGGCTCCAGACCGAGAAAGGCCTAGATCTTGGCTATAACTTCTATGTTATAGGAGACGTACCGACATCTAAGGAACTACATGAGGACGTTGTCGCTCTATTATATGTGGGGTTAGCGGAAACCGATCCTCGGACTAAGAAACTACGCCTAACTAATGATGGCAGAGAGTTTCTAGAAAAAATCCTTGATAAAGAGTACTACGAGAAGCTGGCAGCAGCCATAGAGGAGTACAAGCCAAAAGTCGCGGCTCTTGATGCACAGATAGAGTTAACAACAATGCTCCAGAGACCACGCGGTAGGAGACGAAGATTCTTCTAAATCCGAACTACTACGTTTTTGCTAACTACTCCTCTTATAATGATAAGAACATGTGTGAACTAAGAACTGATCCTCATCTAGTTAGTGTTAATCGATGCAGAAGAACTATGGTAAAAAGGAAAGGAGTTACACGTTTAGCCTCCCGGAGCCCCGTGCCAGATAGCGTCTCTCCATACAGCTTCCCAGTAATCAGACTCGCTAAACACGAGGGGCTTTACTACGGCATCGTGTAGTTTCCTAAGTAGCGCGTGGTGGAAGCTCTCGTCTCTTAGCATTAGCTCTATTAGGAAGACTGCAGCAGGGTTGTCCTTTACCCGTTCATCCTTAAGCAGCTTGTTTAGTTCCTCTATGGCTTCTCTCTCTTCCTCTATGTGTCTTTCTATTTCCTTAAGTATTTCCTCGGATTCTTGCTCTGTGACAAGCCGTGGGTTTTCTAGTAGATCAGCGAGGGCCTCATATATTAGCGCATGTTTGAGCGAATCGAGAGACACTGCTTTCATTAGGGTCTTCAGCATTATGTTATGGGATTTTGAGGCTGTTTCTTCGAGTCGCTTGGAGTATTCTCTTTCTCTCTTTGCTTCTTCGCGGAAATAGGTTATGAGTTCTTTGATGTCTGTCACCGGGTCGTCACCTCCCTGATTAACAAGGTTTTGGAGAAGGGTGTTTAGCTCCACTAGATTTGTTTAAGTGCTTAATAGTATTAAGAGGTGTCGTGTATTCATCGCGGCTAGGTTCTTATTCCCTCAATTGGAACACCATGTAATACCAGTGCTTATAACCCGGACTCGGTTTTGCCCACACTGGGTGTAGGGGTTAAGCTATGCGAGTCAAGCATGTTGAGGAAATCCTAAAGATAATGAGAAACATAGAACAGGTAAGAAACATTGGTATCGTTGCACACGTTGATCACGGTAAGACAACTACTAGTGATAGCCTATTAGCAGCAGCTGGTATAATCTCGCAGCGTATTGCTGGAGAAGCGCTTGCCCTAGACTATCTAAAAGTTGAGCAGCAGCGCGGTATAACAGTGAAGGCTGCTAACATTAGCCTCTATCACGAATACCAGGGCAAGCCCTATGTCATTAACCTAGTAGACACGCCTGGCCACGTAGACTTCTCGAGCCATGTTACGAGAAGCCTTAGGCTCATGGATGGTGCAATACTAGTAGTTGATGCTGTCGAAGGCGTTATGCCTCAGACAGAGACAGTGCTTCGCCAGAGTCTCGAGGAAAGAGTAAGGCCGATACTCTTCATCAACAAGGTTGATAGGCTCATAAAGGAGCTGAAGTATACTCCTCAGCAGATACAGCAGCGGTTCGTCGAGATAATCAAGGAGATAAACTATCTTATAAGCATCTATGCTGACGGCGAGTTCAAGAAGAAGTGGCAACTTGACCCCACAAGTGGTATGGTGATATTCGGTAGTGCTCGTGACAAGTGGGGCATAAGCATACCAGCTGCCCAGAAGAAAGGCGTGAAGTTCAGTGACATAATCGAGACCTATAACCGTGGCAAGGAAGCAGTAGAAGAGTTCGCAACAAAGGTCGCGCCACTACATGAGGTACTCCTAGACGCTGTAGTGAAGTTTATACCGAACCCGAGAGAGGCGCAGAGGTATCGTATACCAAAGATATGGAAAGGAGACATCAACAGCGATGTTGGCAAGGCGATGATGGAAGCAGACCCGAATGGTCCACTCGTATACGCTGTGTCGTTCATGAGGGTTGATCCAAGGATAAGAAGACTAGTAGCAACTGGGCGTATATTCAGTGGAACACTTAGGCAGGGCGATGAGGTCTGGCTAATAAACGCGCGTAAGACGGCAAAAGTGCTACAGGTAAGCATCTACATGGGCCCCGACCGCGAGGTCGTTGACGAGATCCCTGCAGGCAACATAGCGGCAACACTAGGCCTCGAAGACGCTAGGACGGGTGAAACAGTAGTATCAGTTGACCTCAAGGACAAAGTTCCACCATTCGAGCGGCTTCAGTTCGTATCAGAGCCAGTAGTAACAGTTGCAATAGAGCCTAAGAACCCCAAGGACCTGCCAAAACTAATTGACGCCCTCTACAAGCTGACAATAGAGGACCCAAGCCTCCAGGTCAAGATAAACCAGGAGACCGGAGAGTACCTGCTTAGCGGTATGGGCCCGCTACACATAGAGATAGCGCTATGGTGGCTCAAGGAGACCTATGGCCTCGAGGTAAAGACTAGCCCACCAATAGTAGTGTACCGTGAGACGATCAGAACTAAGAGCCAGGTATTCGAGGGCAAGAGCCCCAACAAGCACAACAAGCTATACATAAGCGTAGAACCGCTCAACGAGGAAACAATAAAGCTCATACAAAGCGGCGAGATAAGCGAAGACCAAGAGCCACAGGAGAGAGCCAGGATACTAAGAGATAAGGCTGGATGGGACTACGACGAAGCAAAGAGAATATGGGCGATAGACGAGAACTTCAACATATTCATAGACAAGACCACGGGTGTACAGCACCTAAGAGAAGTCAAGGACACAATCATACAAGGCTTCCGCCTAGCCATGAAGGAGGGCCCACTAGCAAAAGAACCCGTGAGAGGAATCAAGGTAATCCTACACGACGCGGTTATACACGAGGACCCAGCACACAGAGGACCAGCCCAGATATACCCAGCAGTGAGAAACGCTATCTACGCTGGCATACTAACCTCAAAGCCGACGCTTCTGGAGCCAATACAGAAGCTAGACATACGCGTGCCACAGGAGTACCTAAGCAACGTAATAGCGGTAATATCCAGGAAGCGTGGAAAAATAATAGACATGAAAGAGCACGGCGTAGTAATGAGAGTTATCGCGGAGATACCAGTGGCAGAGAGCTTCGACCTAGCAGCCGAGCTAAGAAGCGCTACTCAGGGCAGAGCCTTCTGGGGCACAGAGTTCAGCAGATGGGCACCAGTACCAGACAACATGTTAATGGACTTAATAAGGAAGATCAGGGAGAGGAAGGGACTACCACCAGAGCCGCCAAAACCCGAAGACTTCATAACACCCTACTAGCACTTGGCATGGAATGTATTTTTTGCCTCAACATTAGCCAAGAACATTTACTCCACGTTTTCCTAGACAATTACCTCGTTGCAGCCACATAGTAAGCACTTTTCTACCCTATTGCGGCCTACTCGTTTTATACGGGGCTAGTCGCGATGCACGAAATGCTCATCATATACGACGATGTTTTCAAACTCCACGATGACCCTACTGGAGCACACATGGAGTCCCCGCAGCGCCTCACAAGGGTAATAAGCGCGCTGAAGACTACCAAGCTTTACACGCTAGCCGACTATCGTTCTCCAAGGCTAAGTCCCTGGACCGAGGAGAGATTATGTGAAATACACAGCTGCGGGTACGTGGCAAGAATACGTGAGCTATCAGAGAAAGGTGGCGGACTTGTCGATCCCGATACTTATGCGAACGAGTACACGTTCCAGGCAGCCGTCCGCTATGCAGAAGCGGTACTAGACGGTGCAAATGAGCTAGCCGAGGGTAAATACCGCGTAGTATTTGTACCAGGTAGGCCGCCTGGTCATCATGCAGGCAGATTCGGTGCCGCAATGGGGGCACCGACGCTCGGCTTCTGCATATTCAACGTATCAGCGCTGGCAGCGGTACACTTAGCAAGGCTATCGAGGCCCCGCAAGGTCCTTGTAATTGATTTTGACCTGCACCATGGCAATGGTACTCAGGAAATATTGTACGATAACCCTGATATAATACACCTTGATCTACACCAGGACCCGTCAACGATATACCCTGGTACAGGGTGGCCTTGGCAGATAGGCGAGGGCGGCGCTAAGGGCACGAAAATAAACATCCTGGTTCCGCCAGGCGCAGGTGATGATGTATACATAGCTCTTTTCGATAAAGCGCTAGACCTAGTACTAAATATCTATGGGTATCCAGAGTACGTTGTTGTTGACGCTGGCTTCGATGCATATCGAGATGATGGCTTAGGCTTACTCAATTTATCAACAACGACCTATTATTATATGGGTGAGAGGCTAAGAAAGCTAGGAGCCAAGTATCTTGTAGTATTTGAGGGCGGGTACCTAGAGGGGCTAGAAAGAGCTCTCCCGGCCTTCCTAGCAGGGTTACTGGGGCTCCAAAACCCTTACAGTGAGGATAGTACTAAGAGCAGCAATAGTATATGGAGGCAAGCTCTTGAAAACTTCGAGGAAACAAGGAAAAACGTGGAAAAGGCTCTCAGAGACCAGCTGCCTCCTTAATAGCTGATGCAAGCCCCATAATAGTCAGTATTATATCTAGCACGTCACGCGACGATATAACACCAACGGGTTTGCCTTCCTCATCCACTACGGGTATGTGTCTCACGTTCACGTCTCTCATCTTCCTAATTACCTCGAGTATGTTCTCGTCCCTCTTCACGCTGATAGGGTTCTCAGTCATTACTTCCCAAGCCTTCCTCTCATCCGCGTTCCATCCCTGAGAGCAAGCAAATACTATATCTCTCTCCGTTACTATGCCTCTAAGCTTTCCCTCCTCGTCAACTACGAGTACGCTGCCTATTCGCTTATCTATCATAATCTCGGATATTTTTCGCAAAGAAGTATCCATCGTTACGGTAACAGGGGGTTGGGACATTATATCCTCGGCTCGGAGTGGAATAGCCCTCCTTTTCCTAAGGAGTATCATGTCCTGCTTACCTCCAAGTATAGTTGCTATTCGGTGAAAGTTTTAGTAATTTAACCCTCTCTAGACCACTTCGTTTAACTAGAAAATAACGAACATAATACTAGTATATTTTCTACAAACGAGTCTTCAGAATTAAGCCAGTAGCTCCGATACAGAGAATGGGAAACGGGTGTGGAGTGCCCAAAGCCGCTGCTAAGCCTACGGTACCGTGTGGGAAAGTATGTGCTCGAAATTATGCTTCTAGAAAGCGAGCGTTATTGCCTGGCGAGGCGAGGCGAGGAAATAGTCTTCGGTACAAGCGCTGAGACCCTTAACCGCGATATACATGAATCAGCCTTAGGCGAGACCGTAGCACCATTCATTCTCTTGAAGCCAGTAAACGTAGTAGGAGACAGGAGCCTTGCTGAGAAACTATTCTGTGAGTACTATTTACGAATACTAGTCGAGGAATATGAGGGTCTGAGAAAAATATTTCAAAGAAACATAGAGAGATTACTGATCTCAACAATTTATCCCATAGTAGCGAGGATCTCAAGGCTCCAAACAACCTATACATGGCTTAAAATAGTATTTAGCGAACACCTTAGAGATAATGGGTACTATTCCTGGCTTCATGGGATGATATATAGTTGTTTTAGGGAAGAGGGCTTTGAGCAGTTCTCTAGGCTTATCCCGCTGAGATCGTTAATGCACTTGTTGCAGGACAAGAAGGGCGCCGAGAAGAAGATATCAACAAGAATAGCAACGATGACGCGTATTGCCGCAGAGCTAGCTTCTCCATCGATTATACAGGCTATACCAGGGTCACTACTAATAGAAAGTATATCGTATAAGCCGCATCCCTTGCTAAGGGATCCCTTGCTACTTACCCGGCTCGACGCTGCCCGTGTTGCGACGAAGCTACTTGATTTCTACGAGCAGTTATACGCGTTAACCGGGCTAAGCAAGTTAATAAAGAAGAACAAGCCAATGACAAAGAGAGCTGGTCTTGTGCGTAGTGCTGTTACACTAGAGGTAAGCGGTATTCGGCCAGCAGTTGTCAAGAGGTATCGTGACATAACTGCATTTAAGTGGATAGTGGCTGCAATACTCTCACTCCCACTTCCTAGGCCAATCCTCGGCACACGTGCAAGGCTCAACAACGAGTACTACTATAACAGGTTACTAAGCGAGCTAGGATACAATGTTCCCAGACCTATTCTCGTGGATCCGCGGCGCCGAATAGCAGCCTATACTTATATTGACGGGAAGGACTTATCTATCATATTGCAGGAAGATGGTGACATAAAGTCCCTATTCTATTCTCTTGGGGGGATACTAGCATCACTACACCGCGACGGAGTAAGTCTATGGGACACTAATCCGAGCAACTTTATCTACGACGGGAAGAACCTATACCTTGTTGACCTCGAACAAGCCAGGGAGGCAAGAACGGTATCCGAGAAAGCATTTGACATAGCAGTCGCGCTATACTATTCACTGCTCTACAACACTAAGAATCCAGCAGAGCGCGCAGAGAGCCTCGTAAAAGGATACATGGATGCCGGTGGTAATAGAGACGCGGTAATTGAGGCAGCAAAGTACAAGTACATGGCACCATTCATGACATCTATTCCGCCTAATATCCTGGAAAAGATGCGTAAAGCACTTCTACACAGTGCTCTCGGTTCCTAGGAACTATAGCTTGCCGAGAATAGCTGAGAGCAATCCCGTGCCTGGGACAACTAGCACCGCCTTAGAGCCACACCGTGTTATTTCAAACGAGCCATAGCCCTCCACCAGAACGATAACCGGCTTCTCCGCACTCGCCAGCCTAGTGAGCTCCTTGCATACTTTCTCCGGGGTCTCAGCGCTAGTAGGCACATAGCCGAGCAGGACTAAATCAGCTATAGCGCTTGATGACAATAGTAGCGCGGCGTTGACAAGCTGCGTGATTGATGCATCACCTTGCAAGTCTATCGGGTTAGCACCTGCTACACCTTCCGGCTTAATCCTCTTTATCTCGCTAAGTACCTCGTTACTAAGCCTTGGGAGGGTATAGCCAGCATTCTCCAGCTGGGATGCCGCGAGCACACCAAGACCACCCGAGTTAGTAACCACGACAACGCTTCTCCCAAGATGCCTCAGCCTCCTCTTTGCTTCACATAGGAGCACAGCTGTAGCGATATCATCCACTACAACGCCTCCCGCCTGCCTCGTCGCGGCAGAGAACACCTCGTAGCTAGTAGCTATGCCACCGGTATGTGTTCTTACGGCCTCACCACTCCTAGGGCCTCGTCCTCCCTTCACAATACATGCTGGCTTCCCATGGCTAGCTAGTGCGCGAAGAACTCTCATATAGCGTTGGCCATCACGTATCCACTCAATATAGGCCACAAGAGCCTCGGTATCTTCATCCCCAACCGCGTACTCAAAGACATCACAGACACTAATATCGCTCATATTACCAATGCTCGTGAAGAACGAGACCCCCGAGGACAAGAGACTCAGCCAATACATAGCTACCCCGCCAAGAGCACCACTCTGTGATACAACAGCTACGGGGCCAGGCGGTGCACTATACTCTATAGTCAAGTAAAGCCCAGCTTTGGCAACAACTAATCCAGCTGAATTAGGCCCTATAATCCGTATACCAGTCTCATTAGCAAGCTTTCTAAGTCTCGTGGTGAATTCTTGCCCACCACTCGTGAACACGACAGCTAACTTAACACCCAGCCTTGCAGCCTCGCGTAAAACCTGGAGCGCAACCTTCTCCGGCACAGCCACAGCAACTATATCTGGAACCTCGGGCAGGCTCTCTAGGCTGGGATAGCACTTATACCCCATTATCTCCTCGTAGCGTGGATTAACAGGGTAAATCCGTCCACGGAACCCGTGGCCAATAAGGCTCCTTAGTACAAGGCCCCCTATCTTCCACGTCTTCGGGGAAGCACCCACTATAGCAACAGAGCTAAAGGAGCTGCCAAGAATACTGGAAGGCATTAGAGCCCAACCAAGTAGGAAAAGAGGAGATGCATAGCCCTTATATTAAGGGCCGCGAGAACAACGCAGGCAGGTGTTCCGGGGAATAGGAATCTAGATAATAAAGTCTATGAGAATTGTATGAGATGATGCAAAAAGCGTGGAAAAAGGTGCTAGGACTTCTCCTTCCTCTTCTTGCCACCGCCTCCTCCCTTCCCCTTAGGCTCTATGAATTCCTTAAAGTACCAGCCATGCACGTGCTTAATGTGCTCTAGTAACGCTTTTCTCCTAAACATGCCTTTACCGCAAACAGGGCATGGGCGTGCTCCCGGCATTACTGCTCACCTAGTTATCGCTTGTTGAGGCGTTTTAGCCCCCGTATTTCCTATCACCATTCACTAGTATATAAGTATTTGATTACATCTGTAAGAAAGCATCGATAAGAATAACACAAGCATATCCAAGGCGAGATGTGGCAACGAGGGTTCGGTTACGGGCCTTTAATTCACAGCCCCCTATTGGCGCAGGGGGCTCTTACCCGTGACCCTCACCACATCCCCTCAGATAAGAAGATGTGTACATATGAGAGGTCTTTGTACTTGTTTGGAGGCACAATTATAGCTTGCTCCCCAGGCCCTGGGCTTACTTGAGGGGGTTTGTTGCGCATGCCTGGTCCTAGAAGCAAGGAGCTATATGAGAAGGCACAAGAGATATTCCCGGGCGGAGTAAATAGCCCTGTCAGAGCGGCTGTTAAGCCTTACCCATTCTATGTTGAGAGAGCTGAGGGTGCTTACATCTATACAGTTGACGGTGAGCGCCTCATAGACTATGTCCTAGGCTATGGTCCCTTGTTCCTCGGTCATCGCCACCCCAAGGTCTATGAGGCGTTACAACGCCAGCTCGAGAAGGGATGGTTCTATGGCGCGCCCTATGAGCTTGAGATAAAGCTTGCAGAGAAAATACTGAAGTATTATAATCCCAGCGGCATGGTTCGCTTTGTTAACACTGGTACAGAGGCAACTATGACCGCTATTAGGTTGGCGCGGGGCTTCACGGGCCGTGATCTAGTAATCAAGTTTAATGGATGCTACCACGGCGCCCATGACTCCGTCTTGGTAGGTGCGGGTAGTGCTGCAGCTGAGTACGGTGTCCCGTCCAGTAAGGGAGTGCCTAGTGGCGTGGCGAGGCTCACCCTTGTAGCTAGGTACAATGATGTGGAGAGTGTTGAGAAGCTTATGAGAAAGCATGGCGACAACGTAGCAGCTATAATAGTTGAGCCCGTTGTCGGTAACGCTGGAGTTATACCTCCGCAAAGAGATTTCCTGAAAGCCTTGCGCGAAATAACCTCCACCTATGGCTCGCTACTAATAATGGATGAGGTAATTACCGGGTTCCGCCTCGCGCTTGGCGGAGCACAGCAATACTACGGGGTAAAAGGAGACATAACTACTCTTGGAAAGATCGTTGGCGGCGGCATGCCTATAGGGGTAGTCGTTGCCGAGAAGCACATAATGAAGGAGCTAACACCGCTAGGAAAGGTATTCAATGCTGGCACCTTCAACGCTCACCCAGCGACAATGGCTGCAGGCCTTGCAACTATAGAGGTTCTTGAAACTGGTGAACCCTACCGCATCGCGGGAGAGGCTGCTAAGGCGCTTGTAGAGGAGCTAAGCAGCCTTATAGAAAAGTACAATGTGAGGGCAACAATAAACCATGTTGAAAGCATGTTCCAGGTATTCTTCACAGAGCACGAGGTATTGTCGCCGGAGGATGCCCAGAAGAGTAGAAAAGAGGCCTATATAGCTCTCCACGAGGAGCTATTGAGGAGAGGCGTATTCATAGCCCCCAGCCAGATGGAGGCCGTGTTCACGAGCGCAGCGCATACAAGCGAAGTAGTAGAGGAAACTATCACTGCTCTAAGAGAAGTCTTCAGCAAGCTACACGGGGAAGGAAAACTATGACCAAGCTCCGCGTAGCAACGCGTGGAAGCAAGCTAAGCCTCGCACAGACAGAGATCGCGCTAAACACGTTAAGGAAAGTAGAGCCAGGCCTCGAGTACGAGCTAGTCATAGTGAAAACCAAGGGAGACATACACGTAGATAAACCATTCAAAGAGATAGGCGGGAAAGGCCTCTTCGAGAAAGAGGTCAACCTAGCAGTCCTAGAAGGCAAAGCCGATATAGCGGTTCATAGCTTAAAGGATGTGCCGAGCCAAGTAACCCCTGGCCTAGTACTAGCGATGACGCCGCCACGCGACTCTCCTTTTGACGCGTTAGTCACGCGTAGCGGCGCGAAGACTATATGGGATTTGCCCAGCGGCGCAGTAGTTGGCTCCTCGAGTGCTCGCCGAGTAGCAATGCTCAAGCATGTTAGACGGGATCTTGTCTTCAAGCCTCTCCGGGGCAATGTTGATACGAGGCTTCGGAAGCTGCAGCAAGGAATGTATGACGCAATTATTGTCGCTGAGGCAGCTATTCAGCGCCTAGGCCTAGACATAGAGTATTGGAGAATACCACTTGACGTCCTAGTACCCGCTCCTAGCCAGGGCATAATAGGCGTCTATACACTGGGCAATCGCATAGACTTAGTAGAGCTACTGGGGAGAGCTAGTCACCGAGAAACAATGATACTAGCACGAGCAGAGAGAGCATTTCTAAGCAAAGCGGGTGGAGGCTGCCACGTACCACTAGGCGGGTACGCCTGGCTAGAGAAAGGAGCACTGAGACTCTACGCAGCCATCGCCAGCACTGACGGCTCGAAAAAGGTAAGTATCGAGGTGGAAGGTAGCCCGGAGACTCCGGAATCAGTTGGTATACTAGCAGCCCTAGAGCTAAGGGAAGAGGCAAGAAAAGCTGGCATAGAGCTCGAGAACCCGTAACCCATAGCTAATCAGCCCGTTTCTCGTCAAGAAGCCTTGATGCTTTCCTCTACCGGGATCAAAGGGGAATAAAGGAAGGGGGTATTCGTGGAGAGCTGTGGCCGCGGCGTCGTCTATATAGTTGGAGCGGGACCCGGGGATCCTGAGTTACTAACTATCAAGGCAGCTAGGCTCATTAAGGAAGCTGACGTCATAGTATATGATCGACTAGCACCAGTAGAGTTTATAGAGAGAAGCGCCAAGCCGGGCTCCGAGCTAATCTATGCAGGCAAGCGGCCAGGTCATCACGCTCTGACACAAGACGAGATAAACGAGCTGCTTGCTGAGAAAGCTTGTGAAGGCAAAACAGTTGTACGAGTACATGGTGGTGACCCCTTCCTCTTCGGTAGAGGGGAGGAGGAGTGCCTCTATCTCGCCAAGAGGGGGGTAAAGTGCATAGTTGTACCCGGGGTTACGAGCGCTATAGCGGCGCCGGAGCTCGCCTGTATACCGCCAACCTCGCGGCTAGTAGCCTCGAGCCTCGCCATTGTGCCTGGTAGAGAGGCTGCTGAGAAGAAGCAGAGAAGAGTAAACTACGCCGCTATAGCGAAGAGTGTTGACACCTTAGTAATACTTATGGGTGTTGGTAGGCTGGGGGAGATAGTTAGAGAGCTACTTAGCGGCAGCGTAGACCCGGAAACCCCGGTAGCGATTATAGAAAATGCCTCGCTTCCGAGTCAGAGAACAATAGTAGGCAGACTCAGGGACATAGTTGAGAAGGCAAGAGAGCAGGGCGTCAAGCCCCCCGCGGTAATAGTCATAGGTAGAGTAGTTGAGTTGAGGGATAGAATATGCCCCAGCAACCCCTAATACTCCTACTGCGCCCCCACCCCGTAGAGATAGGCCCCTTAAGCGAGGCAGGCATAGTGGCCGCTATCCCAGTGCTAAGAGTGGTCCCTAACCAGGAAGCGCTTAGAGAAATACTGGAGAGACTAGACGAGTGCGACTGGCTCGTGCTCACGAGTCCACGCGCGCCACGCATGCTGAGAAGCATCAAGGAGCACCTCCTCGATGCAACCAGAAGAGGGCTACGCATAGCAGTAGTTGGGCCGAGGACAGCGGAGAGGCTCCGCGCCGAGCTAGGCCTAGAGCCAAGCCTAGTCCCAGAGAGCTATACTGGTGCCTCGCTCGCAGAAGAACTCGTCAGAAAGCACAAGCCGGGGTGCGTCCTCCTAGCCCGCTCCGAGAAGGCTACTCCAGAGCTACTACAAGTCCTCCAGAGAAGTGGTACAAGGTATTATGAGGTTCCATTGTACCGTGTAGAGAAGGTAGAGAAGCTCGCTGACACAGCAGCTAGGGTAGCTGATGACTTTGATTACGTGGTGTTCACTAGCCCCAGTGTAGCAGAGGCGTTCTTCTCAAAGTACCGTGGCGAGCCAGGCTTCATACCGGTAGCCATAGGGCCCACGACAGCGAGAAAACTAGTACAACTCGGCATAAAGAACCCCTTGGTACCCAGTACCTATACGCTTGAGGGAATAGCAGAGCTAATAACTAGGCATTGGATCTCCAAAGGAGCCGATAAATAATCCTCGCAAGAGCGTTCCTAAGTAATCCTCTTAGCCCAAGGCCGCGAAAACCCAGGGCATAGTCTGAGACGCCCTTATTGGACTCCTTATACCTTAGCCCACGGATAATAACAGCTGGTATACCCTCGTTCGTCTGCCCCATTAGTAGTGCAGCAGCTGAGGCAATCTCGTCAACAACTATATCTACGCCACCAAACTTCGGTCTACCATACATATCGTTCCTAGCGAAACCAGAGGCCACGGGCTCGATGCCAGCAGAGCCTACGGCCGCGTCAACAGTTCCGATCTTTTCACTCGTGTTAGTCTCGGTATCCGTGATAACAACGGCTACACGTCTCCCAGTTCTCTTGACCAGCTCGTCACGGAGTACACGGGCCTCCTCGTCGAAACCAACTATGTTCGCGATAGCATAGCCCGGCGGAACATTAGAGTAATCAACACCTCCATCCATAGCTATAAGTCCTTGACGAGTAACAACAAAGAACAATGATGAGATAGACTCAACAAGCTCCCTGGCCTTCACCGGGTCCTCGGAGAGCCTCTCGAGGACACTGGCTAGAGGCCATACATCAACAACTGCTACTAGGTCACGCGACGCCCTAAGAACAAGCTCCACCTCAACCGGGTTCTTCCCAGTAAGCCGGCTAAGCAAACGGGCAACAAGAGAAGGCCTGACATCACTAAGCCGGACCAAGTACCCCTTAGCCTTCATGACCAGCTTCGAGGTAGCAACAATGATGTCTCTGTCACGATTCCTGCCGCACTCGCGCCGAGCAGACTCAATAATCAACCCAGCTAGGTCGTCGTCAGGCCTAATCTCGGGAGATAGAGCCCGATAACCTCGTAACGAGGTATGAGCCCCTAACAACCTCAACCAAGAACAATGGCTAGGGCCGGGGATAAGGGCTGCGCCGCGCAGCATAGAGAACGAAGAGAGTTCTTAGGCAAAGAGGAGTTGGTAGCCGGGTTGAATGGTAGCCGGGCGGGGATTCGAACCCCGGTCACGGGGGTTCTTCCGCCCCTGGGGAAGACCCGTACCCCCTTGTGGGCGGCCAAAGCCCCGCATCCTTGGCCGCTAGACGACCCGGCTACCCAGGGGCTTCCCTCTGGCTCCCGGAGGGCTCTGCCATGTTATTAGGTTTTGGTAGGGAGGGGTGGGAGGTTATTGGCTTATCGCTTCTTTATCCTTGACTTCACGGGTGGTGGCTCGAATTTGTTCCTGATAAGGAATTTCTCTACGAGGTCTTTGGCTTTCTCTCTCCTTTTTTGGTGCTCTTTTAGGAACTTGGCTACTCGTTCTGCTAGTTCTCGCTTGCACTCGCCGCAGGTTAGTTGCCCTGTTTTGCATTTCCAGTACCTTTCCTTGAGCTTCTCGTCGTCGGGTTCGAACATCATCTCGTAGAGCTTGAAGACGGGGCATTTGTCTGGGTTGCCTCCGAGCTTGCGTTGAAGCTCTAGAGTTGGTTGTCCGCCGGTAAAGGCTCTCATTATCTTCTTTTCGGCTACCTCTGGGGGGTCGGTGGTGTATACTGCTGTCTCGGGTTTCGATGATGACATTTTTCCCTCGGGCCCTAGCCCGGGTAGTAGTTTCCCGTGTATCTGTGCTGGTTTCGGGTAGCCGAAGCTGGGCGCTATGTCACGGGCTATTCTCCAATAGGGGTCTTGGTCTATCCCGGCGGGTATTAGGACCCAGGTTGGCTCTCCATAGAGCTCGGATGGTAGGAACGCCGTAGCTATTTGCAGTGTCGGGTAGAATATCATGCCGACGTTGGTTGAGTCCGTGAACCCGAATGCCGCTCTTTGCACGGAGAATGTTATCTTCTTTGCTACCCTTGCTGCTATTGGGTAGAGGAACCTTATGTCCTCGCTGTCTATGAGTATGTGCGTCTTATCGGGATCAAACCCCACGGCTATTATGTCGAGTATGTTCTCGTAGGCCATGGAGTTTGTATCTTCTAGGCGGTAGCGCTCCTCGTGCCAGAACTTCTCGTCATCCGTTATCTGGAAGAACAAGTCGATGCCGAGCTTCTCTTGAAGCCACTTAGTAAATATCCATGGAAGTATATGGCCTAGATGCGTATGCCCCGAGGGCCCCCGGCCAGTATAGAGTGCTGCTCGCTCCCCTCTACGATATGCTTCAAGGAATACGTCGAAGTCCCGGTGAGAGTAGAACACTCGGCGCCGGATCATGAAGTGCTGCTCGCCGACAATGCTCTCTAGCAGTGACGCCTCCCTATCGGTTAGGGGCTTCGCTCCAAAGATCTCTATTAAGCGCTTATAGTCTATGAATGCATCTGCCTCCCATGGAGTCACTCTAGGCTCTTGGCTCGCCACAAAAGCTGACCACCAAGCAGCGCAACCACTAGCCCCGGGAGGGTAAATAACCTAGCGCGAAGAAAAGAAAGCAAGACTACTCCTATCTCGGAGACAAGGGTCTCCGTCGCTGCACTAATTACGGGCCCCGGGTCTCCATAGTGCTAAGTGGCTGTGAGGGAGCCTGGGGGATCCCCCTAGCCTGAGGCCACGGCCTAGTAGCTGGCCGTGGCTTGTTGAGGAGGTGGCCCCCTCCCCGAGCCGCCTCCCTTCACTAACCGGGGTTCTATGCGGGGAAGCACTTACAATCCCTGGTGCTGGTTCTCCTAAGCCTTGGTGTATGACTCGTATGGCTAAGCTCCGCATACCCCTCTACGACGTACACAGGGAGCTGGGGGCGCAGTTCGGCGAGTTTGCTGGATGGGAGGCCCCGATAAACTATGGGAGTGTTATAGAGGAGCACCTTGCTGTTAGGCAGAGCCTTGGCTTCTTCGATCTAAGCCATATGGGGAGACTGGTCCTAAGCGGTGCTGATGCGACACGTGTACTCGACTACCTAGTGCCACGGGATATATCGTCTGAGGAGGGAATGATGGTTGGGCCGACAGCGATGCTTAACGAGAACGCTGGGTTCCGCGACGATATAATGCCCTATAACCTCGGCGATGATGGCTGGCTAATAGTGCCGAATGCGGTGAATAGGGAGAAGATACTAAGCCACATAGAGGAATGGATAGGTCGTCTAAAAGCAGCGGCGAGGGTTGAGGATAAGACCTTTGACTGGGTCCTCTTCGCCGTCCAGGGGCCCCGATCAGCAGAGTTCATGAAGATAATGGGTGCTCCCAGTGATGTGCTCGAGCTAAGAGCTATGAGGTTTTTGAGGAATGTTGAGCTAGGAGCCGCTAAGGCTAAGGCACTCATAGTCTCGAGGAGTGGCTGGACAGGAGAGGATGGTTTCGAGATAATAGCCGAGGTGGGAGAGGGTGAGAAGATTCTCAGGAAGGCGGCAGAGCTACTACCGCGGCTCAACGGCAAGCTTTGTGGGCTAGGTGCCCGTGATAGTCTCCGAATGGAGGTAGGCTTTGTCCTCTATGGGCACGAGATAGACGAGACAATAAACCCCGTGGAGGCTAGGTATTGGTGGGTCTTCCAGCCGGGTCCTAAGGAGGATTGCCTGGGCTGTAAGGCTCTCCGTGAGGCGCTGCGAAGAGGCGCTGACCGTGTCCGCGTAGGGCTCCGCCTAGGTAAGAAGTCCAGGATAGTGCCTAGGCAAGGCGATAAGATATACGTAGAGGATGTTGAGATAGGCTATGTGACCAGCGGTGCATATAGCCCTATCTTGCGGAGAAGCCTCGCACAAGCATACATAGATGCCCGCCACGCCCTAATGGGTATGAGCGTAATGATTGAGCGTAGAGGAAAGCTACACAAAGCAAAGATAATCGACTTCCCAGCAGTAACGCCCAGCTCGCACCCACCAACCTAGCCTCCCGTATGCCCTTTGCAAGGCTCCCCGCTTTCTCGGCACCTAGTGATACTGGTGTAGTACCAGCGTAGCACGGCTTAGCCCAGTGTTTCTACCCGGGGACGTCTAGTTCCAATACATAGCATAATACGGTGCTATAGATGACCTCCTCCCCGCTAAACACCTCTACCAACACAATATAGTGTATGGTGGGAGCTGTGAGCCTAGCTCTAGAGAAGCTCGCGGCTCTTGAAAGCCTCTCGGAGAGCCTCGAGGAAAGCGTTGAAGAGGAGCCAGCGGCTCCGCCACTCAGCCCCTACCGGTTCATGGACCATGTGCGCACAGTTACCACGGCATTCATGCTCGGGGGTAGGATTGAGGGTGCTAGGCTTATCCGCGTCATAGAGGACTATGGGTTCTCCGAGACTCTCTGGGCCCGCGTTATTCTCTGGTTCGATGGCCTTGTGTTCTACATCTACGCGAAGCCCTATGTAGACGTAGGGGACATTGACGTGCTTGTTGACGAGGTTGGTGAGATAGCTGAGAAACTTGGAGAGGAACAAGTAGTTCCTGTGGCAGCGGCCTACGAGTACAGCTACGACGCCGAGCGCTACGCGAAGAGTATCGAAGTGGAGATAGTCAGGCTCGGGCACTAGCTCTTCATTCTCTCAAGCTCTTCCTCAACAATTCTTCTCGCGACAACGGGGTCAGCTCTCCCACGTGTCTCCCTCATAACCATTCCTACAAGGAAGTTAATCGCCTTAGGGTTTTTCAGCGCATCACGCACAGCCTTAGGATTCTCCCTCAACACCTTTAGCACCACTTCTCTGAGCCTCTCGGGGTCAGCTATCCTCCTAAACCCGAGCTCTTCTACTAGTTTCTCGGGGTCAGCTCCCCTCTTTACTAGGTGCTCCGCAAGCTCCTTGGCCTGACGAATACTAATTACCCCGCTATCCAGTAGCCTCATCACCTTCGCAACGTGCTCTGGGCGAACACGTCTATAGAGGGGCCGAAGCTCCTCATCCTTAAGCCAGTTAAGCAAGTCATTGACAAGGTAGTTCGCCAGCCTACGCGCATCCCCGCTATAGATTCTTGCAGCATCCTCGAAGAAGTCGGCAAGCACTTTGCGAGACACGAGCACCTTAGCGACCTCTCTACG
>JALVHV010000113.1 GCA_027028845.1 Pyrodictiaceae archaeon
TAATCGGCTATGGGCTCAGCGTCATGGCTACCAGGTTGCTGGTTGATTACCTGCCCAGTGAGCTAGAGAGCATTGTGGGGTCTCGGCAAGCATCGGCGATTATTGCCCGTGTATCAAGTAGGGGCGCTTATGAAGGATTCCGCGCCTTCTTAGAGAAGCTGGGCACTGGGAAAAACATGGATGTTGACTCGCTGCTAAGACTCTTTGTAAAGAGTGGTGAGCAGCTGCACCCCTTCCAAGTATTTACCGTTGTTGAGAAGAACGGCGAGGACTATGTCCTGAAATTCGATGAGACAGTAGCTGAGAGGGTGAAGAATACGCCCTCGGTAGCAGCGGTATTCGGCGGGGTAATTGCGGGTTGTTTGTCAGCGCTAGGGCTTGGTGCCCGTTTTGCTCCCAGCGAGGACGCCTTGAGAACAATGTGTCTCAGCAAGAATAAGCCCAGATACATAGTGATTAGCAAAGACTCATCACTTATAATTAAGAAGCTAAAGTGTAATAGGGACTAAACAATATGAAGCGATAGCGTGGCATTATTGTTTAGCTCTTACTCTTATTTTCGGCGAACACCGTATAGTTTTCCCCGACTATACCCAGCTTTGGGGCTCTGTGGATGAGTACTGATCTACGTAGCCTCATTATAGGCTTGGTTGTTGCTGCTTGGCTTGTCTCACTTGTCTCCGGTGGCTATGTCTACTATGTTAATGGTATCTTGGTGGGCTTGCTGGCTGACCCCTTATTAGTGGTGGTTGTCCGGCTCGTCGTCGTTGCTGGTTTGCTGTGGCTCGTTGCCGGGCTCATGAGGGCTCATGGAGCGATAATTGATTACTATGGGGCTGGTAGGCCTAGGCCTGGTTTCTGGCCTCGTTTCGGTCTCTGGCTTGGTCTCATTCTCTCAGCTTTCCTCATAGTATACGGGGCTGGTAGTACTGGCGCCGTTCTCTTCTCTAGCTTTGTGCTTGCCCCGCTAATGGGCTATGCTTACTCGAGGATACTGCGCCGGAGCGCGTGGAAGATAGTTGGCTTAGTCATGGTTGTCTCGTTGCTGGTTATCCCTCTCTACCTATACGAGCCTGTGGCCTCGTCCCAGCACATAGGCGTCGCTTACACGGAATCCATGATTAGTGTTAATGGGTTTAAGCGCTTCATACCATTGATGACAGCCTACGTCTATGCTAGTGACCGTGTACAGAGCCCTGTTCACCGCATATACCCGGGTGATAGCTATGTCTACTACAACGGTAGTCATAGCGTCTATAACTGGGTAATAGAGCCCGAGGGCTTGTGGAACGAGCTGACCCGGCGTCCTCTCGGCGTGGTATTTGTCTACGGGGACGAGTACCCGCCCAAGGTGAGGTTCATTGAGCATCGTCTCGCCTGGGGGCTTCACAATAAGCGCTTCCTAGTATTCCTCGTAGATGAGCTAAAGAGACACATAATGATCAGTTGTGGGCTCCAGTACAAGCCCTTGCTCGAGGACAATATGGAGATACTACATCACGGGCGCATCTACATACTAGTACCCCTAGAGACTTGGAGAAGAGGCCTACTCTACAGCATACCCGTACTAGCTGGCTACGCCGTTGTGGGGGAGAATGGTGACATAACATGTATCCCCGCCAATAGGCTAAGGGAGTCACCGCTCATGAAGGGTCTCCCCTTGCTCCCTGAGAAGATTGCCAGGGACTGGGTAGAGACGTATCGCTACAGCGTCGGCTTCATTGCTTTCTACTTCTATCACAACACTTACGTGATACGCGACGTAGGCACCAATCCCCAGCCCTACCTAGAGCAAGGGAGCGACGGGAGACAATACTGGGTGTTCGTCGCGGAGCCAGCTGGGAAGACGTATAGCGCGAAGTACATCATATACATCGACTCCAGGCACACCGGAGAACCAAGAATACTTGTGTATAGGCTCCCACGCCCAGTCATAGGTGTGAGCAAGGTAGCTAGCTACGTGAAGCAGGCCCACCCAACGTTCGACTGGAGCCAGCTAAGCATACAGGAACCCATGCCGACAATACTAAGCAATAACCTCTACTGGAAGGTAACAATCACGACAAGGGATTACCGCGGCCTAGTAAGCATAGACGTCGTCAACGCAGCCACCGGGGAAGTAAGGAGCATGAGGCCAAGCGGCTCAATAACCTACCTAGACGCAATGAACACGCTCCTACTCGGTAAACAGGCAAAGCCGGGGCCAAAGAGCATAGCGGAGAAGATAAACGAGCTAGAAAAGAGAATAGACCAGATGATACAACAGCTCACCGAGATGAAGAAAGAACTAGAGGAACTAAAACAGCAGCTAGCAACAAACCAGTCCAAGTAGTCATTGGGTGCTCTGTTGGCTTGTCTCCTTCCTCACCCAGTCACAGTACTCGCCGAGACAAGCAACAACGGGCAAGGCGAGTATCTCTGGTACCTCGTATGGGTGTACCCGCTTAATCTCCTCTACTAGTTCCTCGAGCCGAGAGACACTAGTCTTTATCACAAGGAGATCCTCTTTGTCCTCCTCTATGCTTCCCTTCCACCAATAGAGGCTCTCCACACTACCCACGTTGACACACGCTGCTAAGCGCTTCTCGAGAATACTCCTCGCTATCTCCTTGCCTTTCCCCCGGGGAGCGGTAACAAGTACAACAACTACGCCCGACTCCATGCCGCGTCTCCGAGAAGCAGGGTGTTACAGAGGGTTTCTCCTTTTTCTCCTTCCCTGGGAGGGCAGAGAAATTGAGCGGAAAAGAACCCTTCTAGTGCATCTTATCCATACTCTCCCTGAGCTTTGCTAGTGCTTCCTCGTGCTCCCTCGTCCACTTAGAACATCTCTGCAGTACTGGCTTCACATTGCCCTCTATTATCTTGGCTAGCTCAGCTACTAGGACCCCTATGTCGTAGGCCGCCTCGCTACGCGATGCGTACTTACTTAACTCTAGGTCTGGGTCTGGGCCGTGGTACTGGTAGTCGTGGAGGCTAAGTGCCTTGTCGGTTAACGAGCTATAATAGGGAATGCATGTCTTTTCTAGTAACTGGCTTAGTGGCTTAAGCCTAGTACTGGGTATCCTAGGTACTGCTTTCTCTACGAGCCATTTCTCCTGATCCTTCTTGCTTAGTCTTTCCTTGATTTTGTCCTGGCAGATAACTAGGAGGGCTCCGGTAAGAGCCCTCCATGCCTGGAATGCCTTCCCGGCGGCGTTCCTTGTGTAGCCCTCTTCTAGGAAGCGTAGAGCAAGCAATGCCTC
>JALVHV010000114.1 GCA_027028845.1 Pyrodictiaceae archaeon
AGCGTAGCAATGGTGAAGGTGCTGGACGAGAAGCTCGATAGGGGGAGCTTCAGCTTCCGCGAATTCGTGGAGAGGTTCGGTGGCCCGGACGAAGCGCTACAGGCACTAATGGATCTCTATAGCCAGGGGCTACTAGAGCATCGAGGCAACGGGGTCTTCGAGGTAACTGATCACGGTAGGCGCGTCGTAGAGGCTTGGCGAACCAGTGGGAGGCCGGAGGCGGAGCCCTGGCTTGATTCCCGTGTCTACACAATGCTCTACTCCTCGGTGCTGGCTGGTGGCCGTCTCCCCGGGAAGTGGCGGAGCTTCCTAGACGAGAGGGGCTTTGTCGACGAGGAGGGCTATCTGAGCCCCGAGGGCTACTCTGTCTACGAGGCGCTAGCCGAGGCCCCTAAGAGACCGGTGGTGACCAAGGCTATTGCTGGGGCTTTGCTAGCGCTCCCAGAGGGGCCTGCTGAGAAGCGATTCTACTCCTCAAGGTTCATGGACACTCTCGAGGCCATGGGGCTCTTTGTGAGAAGCATACCCAATGGCCTCTACGGAGCCCTTACCAGGCCTGGCAGGCTTCTCCGCAAAGCACTCGGCCTCGTAAACATAGATGCCGGGACACCAGCACTACTGAACCCTGGTATCTATAACGCGCTCGAGGATATCCTCGCCGGGAGAGAAGTTGATAGAGAGATACGCGAGCTACTAGGAAGCATCGGGTACATAACAGCTGCTGGCTCACTAACCCTTGCTGGCAGGCTCGTTCTGAGAGCCTGGAGGCTCCTCCAATCACCCATAGCAACGACGCCGACAGCTATTAGTAGTGACGAGCTAAAAGTAATGGAGATAATCCAGCTACTCTGGGAAAAGGCGCAGAGCAACCCGGAGCTAGCGCCGAGCCACAAGCTCGTAAAGGAGTGGGCCGAGAAGCTAAAGGTAAGGTTCACCTACTATAGCGCCGGGCTAGCCATATATCATCTCGAGTCGATGGGGCTCCTAGTGGAGGAGTACGACGAGAAGCTCAAGAGAACCGTGCTCAGGTTAACAAGGCTAGGCGAGGAGCTACTCAAGAGGAGCCAGGGCAGAGCAACAACAGCCCTAGGCTCCAGAACCCTAGTCGAGGCCGACCAGGGCCTGGGCTTCAACGAGGAGTGGGCACCAATAGCCCAGGAAGAGGGCCTACTAGGCACCGGTGGCCCAACCAAGTATGGTCTCGCGCTCCAACGCGCTAGCAGGGAGGCGTCAAGAAGCCTACTAGTAACGAGGCTAGAGGCGATGCTCCTCAAGAGGCTGCCCGAGAAGAGGAGCATGAGCATAGCAGCGCTGAAGAAGAGCTTCCCGGGCGAGGAGGAAGCCATAGGGTATGCGCTTGGCAAGCTCGAGGCCAGGGGCCTCGTAGAGACACTGCCCGATGGCCGAGTCCTCGTAACGAGGCCAGGACTCCTAGTAAAAGCAGCGGTACTCGCAGCGCCGAGCGGCGTAGCGACACCAGTAAACCCGCGCATAATCAAGCTCCTCAAGGCCGTCAAGAAGCTGCGCACAACAGAGGATGTAGCCAAGCTAGTGAAGGAGACGAGGCTCGGGCTAGACGAGCTCAAGGACGCCCTAGTACTAGCCAGGGCGTGTAAGTACCTTGGCAGGAACACGCTCACGGGCGAGGGAGAGGCACTACTAGAGGCGCTGAGACTCCTAGAAGAGCAAACAGAGGCCGAGAAACCAGTCCAGTAGCCAAGGAACAAGAAGCAATAGAATTCATTACGCCCCAGCTCTTTTATCCCAGGGGTCATGGCCTCTCCTCATAAATTACTCATCCTTGACCAGGAACAAGGCCTCCTGGCCACAAGGGACCACGTGGGTAGAACGAGGGACTATAGCTGCCTTGTCTCTCTGGGTTATGCTCGGTGGTGTTAGCCAAGCACTGCTAAGCCTAGTCGAGATAGTGCTGTATACCTTCATTGCTTACCACCAGGGCGTCTCGGGCGCCTACCTGGCCCTATTGGCTGCTGCTTGGAGCTTTGTGTTCTTCGTTGCTAGTCGCTTAATGGCTCCTAGCGCTGAGGCTGGGTGCAACAAGGGCCTCGGCCTAGTAGCACTGGTATCTATGATTGCTAGTGTTGCCTCCTTCGCGGTGCTCCGAGGCGTCGTGGGCGCTGCTGCCGCGTTCTTATTCCATGCCGTGGCCTCGGCCTCGCTGAGCGTCTCACTCGGGCTCACATCAATGGAGTATACTGAGTACAGGTACTGGGTTAGGATAGACATTGTTGAGCGTATCCTCAGCCTACTCTTCATCGGCGTGGTCCTAGTTGCTCTCGGGAGGAGGATTGTTACGTGGTCGCCTCTCGAGATGATGCTGGCTGGTCTCGGCGCTGTCGCTGCCTATTATGTAGCTATACCACCTGTGGTGCTGGACTTTGAGAGAAGGTACTACAGGTTCAATAGGTACGTGGAGAGCATAAGGGGCTATGTACGCGCCATGAGTGTTCTTAGCTACATAGGCTCTCCCCGTGTCATGGAGGCGGCTTATTCAAGGATAAGGGCGAGGATGCCGAGCTATCTGAGCCCCGAGAGAGTCGCTCTAGGAGCGCTACTGGCAACTGCTGTCGGGGAGTACGTTATGGCTGTTCTCCCGGTCAACATGAGGGACGTGGTGGCTTTGACCACGCTGTGGCAGGGATACGGCTACGCAGCGATAATAACAGCGGCGGCGCTGCTACCGATAGCTCTTACTCAGAGAACGAACCCAGTACTAGCTGGCTCCCTCTCGCTCCTCAGAGGCGTGGTACTCGTAGCCTTCTTCCCCGTGCTCCGCACTATAAGGGATATAGCGCTCTACGTAGCCGCTTCCTCTATACTCTTCGGCGTAATAGACGCTATACTCGCGAACTACTTCGTTGACGCCGCCTATGCGCGCAGAGGGACCTTCTACCAAGCAATGAGGGAGATAGGGAGCGTGCTGGGCCCCTTGCTCGCAGCAATGCTATACGGTACGGGCTTGTTCGGCCCAGTAGCGATACTCCTAGCCATTTTCTCATTCATAGTCCTTCTCTAATTGCGCGGCAACTCTTACACTAGGCGACCCGTTTCCCGGAAATGCTAGAAATCCTATATATTAGCGCGTGTTTAAACCCACTTCAACAAGGGGAGCAGCCACGACAATACCCCTTCGCGACGCGATAGCCTATCTACTCTGGCGGCACAAGTGCATACACCCCTACAGGATTAGCAGGATACTAGTGCTCGCTAACTGGAG
>JALVHV010000115.1 GCA_027028845.1 Pyrodictiaceae archaeon
GTTATGAGGCTTGCTCTTCGCTTGAACAGGGGATTCTACGTCTTACCCCATGTGCGTGACGCTGTTGAAGCCTTCAATCCGGGCAAGGTAATCATAGTCTCGCATGACTATGGCGAGTCACTGCCTATTAGCGAAATAGTGGCAAGACTCAGCAACGAGGAGAAGGTCTTGTTAGTGTTTGGCGGTAGTGAGGCGGCACCCGGAAAGGACATAGCGGGGCTTGGTGAGGCAGTCTACCCTGCTGGTTTAGAGACTAGGATAGGCCCGGTTGCTGAGGCCGCCATAATACTTTATCCGTTAATTGCTTCCCTTCCGAAGAGCTCTTAAAACAATCTCTGCTATGGCTCTAGCCAACGGAACTGGAACAGCTTCGCCGACCTGGTTATACTGCTCATCCTTCCCTCCAAGAAACACATGGTTGTCTGGAAACCCCATGAGCCTTGCCTGCTCCCTGACAGTCAAGAACCTATTCTCGTAGGGGTGTATGAAACGACTAGATCCTAGAACTGTTGGGGCATGCCGCCGTGGGTCTAGCCGGATAAGGTTTGGTAGCCGCCTACCCTCGGCTCCTTCGTAGTATATGAGTGCTTGTCCCCAGCGGAGCTTTGCGATTCGCCTAGTTTTTCGAGGACTCATGCTAGGGGGCTCGTGGTTGGGTGGTAGCTCTGCACCTGGCGCTGGTAGCCCGCTCAGCGCTTCCTCAACACTTATTCTTCTCCGGGCCTTGGGCGGCTTTATCCTAATATTTGATACAAAGACGCGTAGCCTATGGCTAGGTGTATTATAGTCCTCTGCCCTAAGTACATTAAAGTATATTTCGTTGTAACCAGCGTCTCTGAATATCTTTCTTATTTCGCTCTCTACGTCGAGGATCCCCGGTACATTCTCCATAACGAATACGCGGGGCCTTAGCTCGCCAACGATGCGGGCAAAGTGAATAACTAGTTGGCCAGCAGGGTCCTCGTATAGCCTCTCTACTGGGTTCTTTCGTCTACGAGGATTAGCCCCGGTATAGGGCTCGCAAGGAGGGCTACCAATAACTACGTCGGGTCTTCCCACAAGCTCCTCTATGAGAGAACCGCTCACCTCCTTGATATCCATGGCTAATGCTATTGCTTCCGGGAAATTGGCCTTGAAGCTACGTATGGCAGCTGGATCGTTATCTACTCCGAGAAGTACCCTAAACCCGGCTTGCCTAAATCCTTCAGCAAAGCCACCAGCGCCAGAGAAGAGATCAATGAGTGTTGGATTCATTCAGCTCTGCCTCCAGCATTGCTATGTACTGGCGCAGCAATTGTATCCTAAGCTCCCTATCCTGGTCAGGTACCAGCATTGAGCCGCAACGAGGACAAGTAAACTCGTGCTCTAGAGCCTCTTCGAAAGTGTACCTAGTACCGTCATTGGGGCATACGTAGTACATGGTTGCCTCCTCCTTGCTTAGCAACGTCTTAAGCTTATCGAGAGCAGCCTTCTTCCTAGCCTCTATTATGGCTGGTAAGGCTTCATAGTTTATCTTCCAATAGAATATTAGCCTATTCTTCTCAAGGTGTTTCTGGCGCCTATACACAACCAAGCCCTGTTCAGCAAGAAGATTAAGCGCCCTCCGTATAGCGTTGAGCTTTAGCCCAGTACGCTCAGCAATATCTATCTCTGTCAGCTCCTCTCCTTCCTCGAACAGTGTTTGAAATACTTGCCTAGCATTCTTGTCCAAGAGCTTCTCTATCATAAGGTAAAGCTTCTCTACTTCAGCATTACTACCCATGTCCCCAGGCACCTCTTTGTTCTATTTCTCGTGCCTAGCCCTACTAGTATTAGGTGTGTTCTCCAGGCTTACTACTTTTTTGCCTCTCGGCGAAGGTATTATGCGAAGCTTTGCGTTGGGAAACTCTAATCGAAGCTCTTGTCCCCTATAGAGCCTATCAAGGAATATAGCTAGAGCTGCCACTTCGCTATGAGGTTGATTGCCTATCGCGACATTATAGTCTGCTTCCTCGTAGTAGAAGGGTGGCACCTTCTCTGCGCCAACAACTATGAGCTTAGGTCTTTTGCTTCCCCGTATAGTGTCTATAACATCATCTACGTGTATACCGTACATAGTAAGATGAATTACTTCGCCCCCGCTCCTCTTCCATGCCCTTACATAGGACTTTCCTGGCACGCCGCATTCCAAGTGGAGTACGCCGCCCCATCTCTCCAAGACCTTCCTGAGCGATTGCATGACGTGTTCATCGCATACATCGGCTAAGATAAAGCCATTAGCGCCAAAGGCTCTCGCAACCAGCCCGACATGAGTAGTTATTCTCTTATCTCTCTCGGGGCGGTGACCTATGCGTAGTACGTATACTTTTTCGTACTCCTTAGCAGGGTGGTTATCCGCCATAGCAGCTCTTCAAGCCCCTTACCAGTTATCGCCGAGACAGCTATAACGCCGCGGAGACCGGGATAAATAGATGAAGCAAGCCCCTCAATAAGGCTAAGCCTATGTGATAAGTCATCCGTGTTCTGGAGGAGGTCAACCTTATTTGCAGCTATGATCATTGGCTTATCAATAACGCCTATTCGGCGAAGAGTGTCTATTCCCTCGCCGAGCTTCTCGATCATAACATCCTCGCGCTCAGACACATCTATAACGTATAATACTATGTCGGCTGTTGCCGCTTCCTCTAGGGTGGAGTGAAAGGCTTCAATGATCTCAACAGGTATCCTTGAAATAAAGCCAACTGTATCAACAAAAGCTATCCTGGAGCCATTAAAGCTCGCTGTTTTGACCTTTGGAGAAAGCGTGGTGAAATACTCGTCTCCCGTGGCTTTACGCTCCATTGTAATTCTGTTAAACAATGTTGTTTTGCCAACGCTAGCGTAGCCCACTATAGCTACGTGAGGCAAACCGGTGCTTCTCCTTTTGGATCTCTCTAGTTCTCTACGTCTACGTAGTTTCTCTAGTTCTCTACGTATGCGTGCAATTCTTGAAACCATGTATCGGTAATACGCGTCAATAGCGTAACCTCCAGGCCCAAGAAATCCGGGTAGCTCGCGGAGCTTAGCTAAGCGTATAGCCTCCTTAATGAGAGGTAATTGGTGCTTAAGTCTGGCAAGCTCTATCTGGAGCTTGGCCTCACGACTTCCTGCATGAAGAGCGAATATCTCGAGTATAAGGAGTGTTCTATCAATAGTCTCTACCCGGGCTTCTTTCACGATTCTAAAGTACTCGCGTGGTCGAAGCTCATCGTACACAATTATCTTAGAGCCGTTGTCTCTCCGGAGAGCCTCAGCTTTCTCAGCTACTTCGTGTAGCTTAGCCTTGCTGAGGAGTCTTGATCGAGAAACCCGCCTATACTTCACGAGATCATAGAGATGGTACCCAGCAGTATCGAGTAAGGCAAGGGCTTCTCTAAGTTCCCAGTCACTAATATCCCTGGGAACTACTAGGAGAGCCCTCTTCTCTGCGCCTCGTTTCCTCATAGCTTGTTCTCTTCCTCGTGTATTGTCTAGTAGCTTTACTTCCCCGTGATAGGAAAAGGCTCTGTTCATACCCCCTTATAGGAGTTATATGCAATGCTGCTGGCCACGAAGGGGACCTAGTCTTCTCGTAGCTCAGCTACATCTCCGAGCGTTAAGTGGAATTCGCCAGTATCCTCGAGCGCTTCTTCCTCTTCTTCTACGACAGGCTCTAAGAGCTTAACCCCGAGGACACGCTCAAGTCTCATAGCTAGGTCTACGGGAGGCACGAGGCTCCCTGACTCTATCCGCCTAATAACGTTCTCACCGACCTTAACTCGCTGAGCAAGCTCCTTCTGTGATAATCCTAAGCGTTCCCTTGCTCTTCTTACCCGTTCAGCATAGTCCTCGACAACCTCGTATCTCTCGACAAGCCCTAGGCCTGTTCCCCTCCTTCTCCGAGTCCTCGGCTTAGCCCTGGGTTGTCTGGGCTCCTTCTTCTGTATTGGTTCTCTAGGTTGCGGAGAGGATTGGTGCCTGGGCTTCGGCTGTGCAAGTCTTAGCCTTAGTGGTGTATCGGTCGCGGTCTTCCTGGCCCTTGACATGTATTTGCGATAGCAGCGCTCACAGACTATCATCTCAACACCGTCAACGTAAATGGTGTAGGCTCTCCCCTCTATTGGTGCGCCGCACATCTCGCAGTATAGTACTTCTCCTCGCCTTCTCTGTGTAGACACGCTAGCGTATCACCAGTGTAGTGACGAGGCACAAACCATTATTTAGGTATTCATAACGCTTCTAATATATGGATGAATGGTGGATACAGGTTATGCCGGAGCAAGATACTAACATTGATGAGATGTATAGACAGTACATTATTAGGCTTGAGAGAAAGCTGCGAGAACTAGAAGCTGAGCGTATGGAGCTAAGGAGGGAGCTTAGACGCTACAAGATGGAGGTCGATAAGCTTCTCAGTCCTCCTCTAATAGAGGCTGTTGTGCTAAGCGTGCTTCCTGATGGAAGAGCTGTGGTTAAGAGTAGTACAGGTCCTAACCTCGTAGTTAACGTGTCGTCATATATTGATCCGGGCAAGCTCAAGCCTGGAACATATGTCGCGCTAAACCAGAGAGGCTCAACTATAGTTGAGATACTGCCGCAGTACGAGGATCCCTACGTGAGTGCCATGGAGGTTGTAGAGAAGCCTAGGGTCAGCTTCGATGATATAGGTGGCTTAGAGGAGCAGAAGAGAGAGCTCTACGAGGCAATTATCCTACCGTTGACGAAGCCTGATCTCTTCCGCGAGCTTGGTATAGAGCCTCCTAAGGGTGTGCTCCTCTACGGACCGCCTGGCTGTGGTAAGACTTTGCTTGCGAGAGCGGTTGCATCAATGAGTAATGCTACCTTCATACGTGTCGTCGGCTCAGAGTTTGTCCACAAGTACATAGGTGAGGGTGCCCGCATAGTTAGGGAGGTATTTAAGCTGGCGAGGAAGAAGGCCCCTTCAATAGTGTTTATAGATGAGATTGATGCCATAGCAGCTAAGAGAATAGACATAGGCACTAGTGGTGAACGAGAGGTGCAGAGAACATTGATGCAGTTATTAGCCGAGCTAGACGGATTCGACCCCCTAGGCAACGTAAAGGTGATCGCCGCGACTAACCGTATAGACATACTGGATCCGGCGATACTGAGGCCTGGTAGGTTCGATAGACTAGTCTACGTGCCCCCGCCTAATGAGAAGGCTCGAGTGGAGATATTCAGAATACATACAAGGAAGATGAGACTAGCAGATGATGTTGACTTCACTCAGCTGGCAAGGCTAACAGAGGGAGCGACAGGGGCCGATATAAGAGCAATAGTAATAGAGGCAGGGTACTTTGCCCTGCGTGCAAACAGAAAAATAGTAACAATGGCAGACTTCCTGGCAGCTATAGAGAAGGTTATGAAGAAGAGGAGAAGACCCTACGCCGATGTAACAGAGTATGGTGAGGAGCAAGTCCCGATAAGCAAGCGGAGCGAGAACACAGCAGTAATGCACATGTAGTCTCTCCGAGTTTTACTCTTCACGACCTCCTAGACTACTCGCTTGGACCTAGTACTTCTCCCCATTGCTGCATCGAATTCTTTTACTGCCCTGTGGATTCTTCGTAAACGAAGCCAAGTAGAAGCCATCCTTGTGACCATTCTCCTCCATTCCTGCTCTGTTACACGTTTATAGTATAGCTCTACTCTTCCATTACCTATCTCGCGATACCCTGTCTTAAGATACTTCTCGCCGTTACGTGAAGCGAATATCGTGCAATAAGTCAGTAAGCAGACAATTGGCTTAGCCTCCTTACCGCCTATCCTTTCAAGCTCACACTCCCCTTTCTCTACGTTGAAGAATATACACCTACCCATGGTCTCTGTATCAAGCCGGTAGATACGTACCCAGCCACCAGGCGTTCTAATTAGCTCGCTTGGTTGCTTTAGCACCCTTTCCTGGAAATCAGGGGGTAGTTTTCTCACCTCGTTCTCTATGATGAATGCACCGCTGCGGAAGACACAGCAACGGTTGCAGCCGCGTGGGCACTCCATGCGATAAGCGTCTCGAAGCACGCTCTCGTTTAATTCCTCGAATACCTCTAAGTTTACATGAGTACCAGGTGTCGGTCTGAAAACAGCAAGGAGCCTCTTCAGCCTAGGACTATAATATACTCCGTCAAACCACTTCTTTAGCCTAGCCGCCTCGCGTAGCGCATAGATATTCCAGGCCCTGTCATGCCTTCTTGGTTCACGTAGAACATATATCTTGGCCATTCCTGTTTCGCACCATCCACTAGTAACATGGAATACTGCTTCAGATACCAGTTCTTATACCCTTCTTAAGCTATTCTTTTGCCAAGAGGTTGGTTAGCCTAGATTAGGGCTTCTTAGAGATTCACGAACGAGTCTGCATACCTCGTACTTGGTTTCGTTGCTTATTCTGTTTAAAAATTTCCTCATATTCCTCTTTTTACTCCAGTCGCCGTGCTGTCTCAATCCACCACTAAAATTCCTAGGTATATGAAGCAGCTCGTGGACAATTGTCTCAACAATGTCGTTGCAGCTAAGTCTAGCAAATTTCTCTGAAACAAGCTCTATTACGTATGTAGGATCACATATTCCGAGCCTTACAAAGGGTGATGGTAGTCCCCATATGCGTGCAATAGCCGTAGTTTTGGATCCTTTGCTCCAAACAATATATACCTTATCTAGTCTAATGTGGTTAAGGCCGAGTTCTTCTACAATAAGTTCCAGCGCTCTATGGAGCTTATCGTCAGTTATGAACCTTAGCCGGGGCAGCGATGCCTCCCTCGGATCCGTAGCAATGTTGTAGCACGTGGTTGAGTAATTAGTGTTCCATATACACGTTTGTATTTGATATAAAAGAGAGCTATCTTCTTCTCCTTCTTCGCCCGGTCTCTTCCTCCTCTGCTACCTCGTAGGCTCTTACTCCGACGCCTAGCAGTTTGCGGAACACAGCGTCAAGGAACTTTACGTGGAAGCCTCTTTGGCCGACAAAGGCGCCGAACTCGCTGCTCCTAACCCTTACAGCTAGGTATGGTCCCTCGAAGTCAGCGTCGATTATGTGCTTGTATATCCAGCTGACGGGGTGAACGGCTCTTATTATGTTTGTGAAGTCTAGTGTTAGCTCTACTGCTCTAAGTCTCATCTCAGTATCTTGTTCTATTTTCTGTATTCTCTCGCCTCCCTTACCCACTAGCCTACCGAGATAACCCTCCTTGACAACTATAAGTGCATCTGGTACATGCTCAGCTGTTATCTCGAACTGTTTCTTCGCATCTACGAACTCTACAACAGTTATGACATCAGCGTCTGGTGCATATATACGCGCTGCATCGATAATTCTCTTCTCTACCTCGTTGAGCGGCCTATTCCTCATCCTCATTTCCATTAGGAGGCGTATTCCTCTCCTAGCTCCTGGCCTAACTATGTCCTTGAGCCCTAGGTCTATTACCTTGGCGTTTTCCTCGCCTATTAGTACCTCGCGCATAACTGTTGCTCCATCCCTTTCTACTCCGTGGGGCTTCTGGAACACGGGGTCGCCGGCTATGATGAACTTACTATTTCTCCCTATTCTCATAAGTATCTCTATGCTGCTCTCCGGAGGAATGTTTTGTGCATCGTCAAGAAATATTATCGAGTCATCGAAGGTCCTTCCGCGGAGGTAATGCGTGTCAGCGAATACTATTTTTCCCTCTCTCATAAGCTCCTCGACTCTATTCCACTCAACAAACTCTGACAATATGTCTCGGAGATACGCGAATGCTATCTCGTAAAACTGCTCACCAAGCTCCTGGGCTGTGAGCTCCTTGCCAGTCACGACATCAACAACTGGTCGTGATATTATTAGCCTCCTATACTTGCCTTCGGAGACGGCGTCTATACCGTATAGTACACTAAACAAGCTCTTACCACTACCAGTGGGTCCAAACAGCCCCACGATTTCGTACTCGTCGCTAGTGAGCGCTTTGAGCATCTCCTCTTGGCCTCTACTCATTGGTTTAAGCTTATCAAGCAAAGCACCCATAGCTCGCCACCCATGGTTCTTGTCTCTACGTCCCGTAGGAGCACTAGGAGAAAGCAAGCCCTTATCAATCTTCTAGTCCATGCCTAACGGGATTTCTACTAATCCCAACAACAGAGCCCAAATACTGTAGGGGAGTAGAAACTTAACACTAGACCGTCTCCACGGCTACACCAGTGTACTAGGGGATAAGGCCTCGGTGGCGTCGCGCAACTTTAACGAGGAGAAAATAAAGGCGTGGTACAGGTTATGGGAGGATCTGGAAATAGGCTATCTCGATACAGATATACTGGATGTACTCGTAGAGTTCTTTCTAAGGCCCAAGAGCTTTACTAAGAGTAGCTGTTCTGGTAGAATAACGATTATTGACTCGGAATATCCTTGGGCAAAAGAGGAGACAATGACTATATTTAAGAAGCACAGCGCTATAACCGTGGACGAGGTAAAAGAGGCCCTATCAAAACCCCATGCAAGCAATCTCTGGCTAAGTGTACAGGGCCCCATATACCATGTCTATGTAAGTGACTTAGAAGAGGCTAGAATTATTCTAGAGGCAGCGCGAGAGGCAGGTTTCAAGCATAGCGGCATAATGGTTCTTGGTTCTCCCTTACTAGTTGAGCTACGTACAGGAGTTAGAGCAGACATATTACTAGCAACTCCTGACGAAGAAGTAATAGAGCATAATAAATTAGCGCAAGTAGTGAGCATAGCCAACAACGTGCTAGCTAAGGCAAAGGAGAGGAATAAGCGACTCTTAGAAGCGCTTCGTAGAAGAAGACCAAGGCAATTATGGCAACCAGGCATAGAGAGAGCAAAAAGACTAGGACTCCTATGATACTGTATTATTCCTCTAGTTGGCTCCGAACTATAACTTATATTCCTCTTAAGGCTAAGAAACGCTGACACGGTTAGAAGGGGCGCGTGTGTGATGAATAATGTCTGAGCCTGCCCGATCACCTGAGGAAGCCGAAGAACTCAGAGTGGCAGACGCGATGGTTCCGCGTGTGATAACCTGTAAGCCAGACGAAACAATTGCCGATGCAGCTCGTAAAATGGCTGAAAACGATGTCGGCAGCGTTGTTGTCGTCGACGAAAAGGGCCTTATTATAGGCATATTGACCGAGGGCGACATTGTTCGGAGAGTAGTGGCAAAAGGCCTCGACCCAGGCCGTACACTCGTAAAACACGTCATGACGCCCAATCCAATAACAATATATGAGGATGCGCCACTCTCAGCTGCAGCTGATCTAATGAGCAGGAAGCGCATCGGCCACTTACCAGTAATCAATAAAGAGGAGAAACTTGTAGGGATAATAACGAGGAGCGACATAATAAGGTATGCTCCTGGTCTCATAGAGCTATTGTACGTAAGAGCCTAAGGAGACCCCGGGGACAAAACTAACCATTGGTATTCGTCTATAGGTATAATAGCTACTTTTGCATGAGCTAATATAATTGGTGTAGAGCCTGGAGCCCCACATAGTTGACTTATTCTCACCTAAGTACCCCTATGTTCTACCAGATGAAAGCATTGGGGGCCTCCGCCGCCTCATACGTGAGCAAAGATTAAGGGTAATACCTGTAGTAACAGATGAGCGTCAGCTCCGCCTCGCGGGGATAGTTAAGAGAAGTGCTCTACTTGAGGTTTCGTCTACACGTACAGAGGCAAGGGCAAAGGATCTCATGGAGCATCCACGCGTGGTTCTCAGTCCTTCGCAAGACCTACGCTCAGCTCTAGAGAAAATGCTTAAGCTTGATGAGTGGTACGCCCCGGTGCTTGATGAGTCGTCGAGATATCTGGGTGTGTTTGGTCTCGAGAACGCTATACAGTACATTGCGGAGAAACATCGAGATAAGCTCCTTGTTCCATTAGCAGAGGTTATGCAGAAAGAGGTCATATATGTTGAGCCGGATACACCGGTTCCCAAGGTATGGCAATTAATGAGGCATTATGGATTTGCCGCACTACCTGTGGCGAGGAACGGGGTGATAATAGGTGTTATCGCTGAGCACGATCTAATAACACATGGGTATACTAGGCCTGATTTCGAGGCAGATAGTCATCGTAAAGGGCCGCTTGTGCAGGAGGTTATGTCAACTCCCCCTATAACTTTGGGCCAAAGCCATACATTGCTTGATGCAGCCAAGTTAATGCTTAAGCGCGATATAGGTAGAGTATATGTAGTTAATGATGACAAGAAACTTGTTGGTGTAGTCGATAGAAGCGATGTTGTTTCCTACTGGCTTAATCATTGAGTACCATGTTTTTATCCCGACACAGCAGCTATAACTCTTTAATAACATTGGGGACTAGGAGGAGAGAGCTATGAGAGGATACGTAGTTCCCCCTAGAAGACCGGAGGGCATACGATGGCTACGTAGTGATGGTAAGCCTAATTTCAGCGACCGCATATATCGGAGCGAAAAGGATGCAAAGATACTTGCTAGAAGACCTGTATACACAACGACAAAGACGGCTACTATACTCGGGGCAGCAGAGGAGATAACACGCTATAATGTTAGAGCTCTCCCAGTTGTTTCACCTAGCCAGGAGAAGCTAGAGGGCATAGTCACTGCAACCGATCTTGTAAATTATTTCGGTGGAGGAGAACTGTTCAATATAGTAGTAAATAGGCATAAGAGTAACATTTACTCAGCGCTCCTTAAAGAGCACGTAGCCTCAGTAATGAATCCTAACCCAGTATTCGTTACTACTAGGGATACCCTGGCCTCTATAATAGAGACCATGGTAACTAAGAATGTTGGTGTATTACCCGTAGTCTTTGAGGATATGACACTCTGGGGCATAATAACGGAGCATGATCTCGTAGAGCATCTCGCCGAGAAAACAGTTGGTCGAAAAGTCGAGGAAGTAATGACCAAGAACGTTATAACAATAGATTCGAAAGCTAGCATCAAGGATGCTGCGGAAACAATGATAAAGTATGGCATAAGACGATTACCAATAATAGAGGAAGGCAAGGTATGGGGCATGGTCACAGCCAAGGATATTGTCCGCTTCTTTGGCTCACACGACGTATTCCGGTATATTGAAGGCGATAGTATCGAGGAAGCACTTAAAGCCCCAGTCAAGCTAGTCGGTTTAAGCGGCTACGTTACAATCAGTCCAGATGCAGACGTAGGTGACGCGGCGACACTAATGCGAGAGAAAGGAGTCAGTAGCTTACTAGTTGTCCATGGCGAGCAGCTCGTCGGAATAATAACTGAGCGAGACATACTCTTTGCAATTGCTACAAAGAAATAGTGCTTAAGCCACTGATAAGAATTTTCTCATTCACAATTCTTGTATATTTTTGATTTTTATTTTAAGCTGGCTTACTAAGTGGTGATTGTTATGGCCTCGTATCCCCGTGTTGACGAATACATGTCTACGCCCGTAGTTGTTGTAAAACCCAGTGATAATCTGGCTCATGTAAGAAACCTTATGGTCAGATACCGTGTTGGCCGTATAGTAGTGGTTGATGAAGCAGGGAAGCCCATAGGGATTATAACGAAGACCGATTTCCTAAAAGTAGCAAGTGGCTCTCTTGCATCAAGGCCTCTTGACTCTATATTTGTCAGGGATGTTATGTCTAGTGACGTCATAAGCATAACTGGTGGTAGATCGCTCCGCGAAGCAGCAAGGCTAATGCTCCAACACAATATAGGTGGCTTGCCAGTAGTTGATGAGAATGGCAGGCTTATAGGCATAATAACGAAGACCGATATAGTGAGAGCTTATGCGGAGAGGCTAAGAGGGAAATACAAGGCCTCAGACTACATGTTTGATGACGTGCCGAGAGCCTCCCCAGCTCATAGTGTATCGTATGTAGTTGATTTACTCTACTCGCACCCCTCTCGTAGAGTCCTGGTAGTTGATGCAGGAGAGGTCATAGGCATCATCGCTCCAAGCGATATAGCATTTGCCTCAGAGTTTCCTTCAGCACCGCGTCCGAAAGCTAAGAGTGTTAGAAGGTTCGCGGAGCTACCAAAAGGTAGGCTCGGCCCCGTCTACGAGTACACCATAATGACTGCTCAGGATATAATGACCCCGGATCCAATAACAGTTGAGGCCGACGAGGATCTCGCAGAGGCGGCTCGATTGATGATAAGGCATGGTTTTAGCTCAGTGCCAGTTGTCCGTGACCGCGAGCCTCTCGGAGTGATTGTTAAGCATAATATTCTGCAGGCGATAGCTGAGAGTTAAATAGCATAAGGCATAGTGCTTTTTCAACATTGTTTCATTTCTTTTCATCGTTGAATTAAAACCTTCACCTTTTTCGTAGAATAGGGGGGAGAGCCCCATGAAGGCAGAGGAGATAATGCTCCGCGATTACCCGGCGGTTGATAAAGACGAGACATTAGAGCATGCGGTTAGGGTAATGAAGCGCTACGATATGGATCGCGTGCTGGCCTTCGAGGACGAGAAGCTAGTAGGTATTATGACTAAGAAGGACATAATGGTTAAGTTGGCAACACTGCGCACAAGAAACCTTGTACCTGGACGTATGCATGTGTCAAGCTTTATGACGCCTGATCCCAAGACGATACCTCCAAGTCTAAGCGTAGGCGAAGTTGCGAGAAAAATGGTGAGTGATAATGTTGGAAGCTACCCTGTTGTGGAGGACGAGAAGGTTATTGGCTTGGTAACGCGGTGGGAGATAGCTAGCCTTGTTCGCGACGTGGCACCGGATACAAAGGCAGTTGATATAATGATAACGGTACCCGAGATACTTAGGACAACAAACAAGGTTCTCCACGCGAGAAAGCTATTGCTCCAATACAATCTCCTATTCATACCAGTGCTTGATGAGGAGAATAGACTAGTGGGCTACGTCACAGTCGATGAGATAGCCGATGCCTTCCTAGCTTTCCACGACATAGTACCGGAGAAATACCGTAAGGAGAGAATAGAGCACCTCTTAGTAGACGATATAATGAGACTGAGACCACCCATAGTAACTCCGGATGCTAGTGCAGCAGAAGCCTATGATAAGATGAGGCAGAAGAATAGTAAAGGAGTAGTAGTAATGCACGAGGACAAAATAGTCGGGATAATAACCCTTGATGAACTAGTCCGCCTAATAGCGTCAAAGGCCGCCTAGAGGGTAAAGGCCTCGTCTCCAGCATGTGCTAACAGTCTTTTGCCATGTTTTTCCTAGTGTTTTATAAAAATGAAGTAGGGAGATAGAAATAGGAAGAGGAATAAGCTACAGTATTCTGTTCTAGGCATAAGTATTGGTGAAAAGAGGGATTATTGAGGAGGCGAATAAGAGGAAATGCCCTCTGAAAAGGACTCATCAGTCGTGATTCTGGCTACTCGTAGGCGTAGGGAGCCAGCCTTCATAGTTGACTCTATGCTTGGCTCGCTAGCACGCTGGCTGCGTATGCTGGGGTACGATACTGTCTATGCCAAGGGATGGCATGACTCGCGCATCCTAGATGAGGCAGCAGCTACTGGGCGTATAATCGTAACTCGTGACCGTGGATTATATAGGCGGGCACTACGCCGTGGTATTGAGGCGGTCTTTGTAAGTGACGATATAGCGGAGGCCCTTGCCAAGCTGGGAGCGACTTATGGTATAAGGCTCGAGATAGACCCAGATAGAAGTAGATGTCCTCTTTGCAACACTCCTCTTAAGAGAATAGAAAAATCTGAGGTGAAGGGACGAGTTCCTCCCCGTGTCTACGAGGCCTATAACGAGTTCTGGATATGCCCACGCTGCGGCCAAGTATACTGGAGGGGAGGGCACTGGAGAGGTATTAACGAGACACTTGAAGAGGCAAGAAAGCTCTTGGCTAAGATGCTTAAGAGGAGGCGGTAAGTGATCGAGGGCCTCAGCACTGTATTCTCTCAGCCGCGTTTGCAGTCTTCACCCCGCCATCTATGCTGAATGCGCCTCGTAGCACAAATTATTATTTCTCTCAATTAAAGCTATGCGGCTTGGGCCCCTAGGGCTTCTTAACAGCCTGGTCAAGAATGGCCGGAATATATTGAGAACTTCATGGGGTACTCCCTGCTTTGAGCAACATTATCGACACAATCATGGCCATAACTGGGGTAAAGAACCCTGTACTCTCTGCATTCATAGTATCGCTTGTTAGCAACGCCATACCATACATGACTGTACCGTACCTAGGCATTATAGCTGGCTGGGGCCTCTATCTCCATAATGATGTAGAGAAGATACTCGTGGCAATAAGTGGGGGCATCGGTGCAGCCCTCGGCAAGGTCATAGTCTTCTTGCTCGGCAGGAGCTTTCGCCGAATTCTCCCCGAGAATACGCGCCAGAACGTCGAGATATTTGCGAAAGCATTCAAGAAGAGCGTCTTCTTCGCCCTATTCTTGTTCGCAGCACTTCCATTACCCGATGATGTACTATATGTGCCGCTCGGGGTTACTGGTTACAACTTGTTACTTTTCTTCATCGCGGTAGCCCTCGGGAAAATAGTAATAACCTTTCTCGCAGTCGTGTTTGGTGACCTTATACGATCAATTACGGGTAGCGAGGGCCTCAGCCCTGAGGCGTTGGCAGCCCTCATAATTGGTAGCATAGTGGTCGCCATTATCATTATTCGTATAAATTGGCTTAAAATAATCGAAACCTATAACGAGAAAGGTGTTATGCCAGCACTGGTTGAGCTTATAAAGCAGACTATTCTCGCTATGCTCCCGAAACGCGTTGTTGAATACCTCTCTGAGAAGATAGGTAGTCCATAATAGTGATTATGAGCGCTGTGCTTAGAAACGCTACAGCTATAAGGAGTAGAATCTCCCTATCACTGGACTTGCTCAGGCTCTTCTCCTCACCTAATTGGTGACCCGGTAATTGACTAATTAAGACTTCGTGGCCCCGTTCTGCTGGAGTGATATTTGTGTCTAGGAAGCCAAGAGGATCGTATCTCGTCAGTTGTTTTTCAGCGGTGTTCGTAACAAGGATTTTCTCTTGTCTCGCATTACTCTCCGGTATCCTTCTCGGAGGCTTTACTAATACTTTCAGCCTACATACTTTGTTTGTCTCGTTTATCTCGACTATGTAGAGTACAGGGAAATCGAGGGGTATTGTACTCATTGTCTTGATAATGAACTTGTGTGCCGAGAAAGACTGGATGGCGATTGGTAATCGTTGACCTGTTTGAGGGATTAGTGCACTTGTCTTTAGCGTTGTGTTGCCAGGGACTAGTTGACTACTCAAAGTTATTATCAAGAATGGCGTATAGCCGGTTATGACGCCTTGGACAGGTTCTGTTATTCTTGCGAGCACGTTTACACTTACGCTACCGCAAGTACTATTCAAGCTTTGTGTATTAATAGTCGCGTTGAGACTAAGTATGAGAGCGAATATAGCTAGCAAGCTCATTCCTGTTTTGCCTCAGGCATTCTTTTGTTGTCGCTTTCTCTATTAGTAGTTCCATTAAATAGGTCTATAGCAGTGTTCTCTATGAGTTTTTCGAGCGCAGAGTAGAGTAGCATCTTTACGGTTTCAGCGTCTTTGTTTGTTAGTGCTATTAGGTCGCGCAGGCTCTTTCCCTGGATTACCCTAGCTATTGCCACAACCCGTTCATCGCGGTCTAGAAGACTGAGGCCCCCGTTCCCTAGCGCTGTGTTTACCAGTAGTAGCCAGTAAGCGTCGAGAGCTGCTTCCACGTCTAGTTGGTGCGAGAGCACCAGCTTTACTCGGTGAAGTTGCTCAGGAGATAGCTCTGCTAATGGTTTCTGAGATAGCTTCTTGTCTCCTTCCAAGAGTGTTGCCATTATTTCGGCTGGGACGCCACGATAAAGGGTATGGCCAGCTAATAGCAGCCTCCTCACCATGTCCTTGGCCACGGCTATTAGGATTTTCTCGGATACGTTATTTAACGGCTTTATTACAGCTATATTATGTTCTCCCGTAGCCTTGCTTGGCAGTGGCGAAACATAGGCAACGAGATAGCCATTACGTAGCCAAAACCTTACTACATCTGGTTGCCCGAAACTAGCTCCTACCCAGTCGAGGCTCATCGACGCTGCGTAGTCTTCTATGAAGCTTAGCAGCTTTGAACCAATACCTTTTCGCTGAAGGTTGGGATGCACTGCTATGCGCACTATCCTTAAACCAGATAGATGAAGCGCCTCCGGTTTGCTTGTTGCAAGGAGATCCGGCATTATTCTTGCCTCGTAGGGCGCGTTACCAGACTCTCTTGAGGCATCAGCTACCGCTACTACCTCTTTGCCTATGATTGCCGCGAAGAGTATGTGATGAGGCGCGTCAAGTATCAATGCTAAGTCATCGGGCTCATTACGGTAATGAGCTAGGACCAATATGGAGTAAATCTTCTCAAGAAGCTCTTCATCTTCCACGAGTCGTTCACGTTGAACAACCCTTAGCTCTAGCTTACTAGTATCTAGCTCTCGTGGAGGTTTTCTCGGCTCGGTCCTTAGCATAAATGTTGTATAGATCCATTCTTCTAGAGGGTCTCCTGGAAGATAGCGTATAGGCGTTGATAGTTCTACTTTAATCCTTGGAGCCGGTACTATGTCCTCAACTATCTTGGCTAATACTCTGCCACTACCCTCATAACCGTGAATAGTAGTTGCTATGAGGAGACGTGGGGCTTTGGCTGCGATGAGCCGAAGTCTTAACGGGCCTAGTGCAGCCCCCTCATCTATTATTGTGAAGGAACCTGTCTCCATGCGATCGGGTGGGAGGTATCGGATACGGAACCAGGGTCCATTAATGCCTATGACTAGGTCTGATTGCCTCAGTACCTTTACTCTTCTAACACCGAGGTGACTAAGGGCATGTAGTAGTACGTTGAAGAAGCTCTGAATACTCCAAGGAGAGGGAGCCGTTACGGGTAGGAATCCGACCATGTGGCTATTTATGAGGTATGCTGTAAACAGGCCTAGTAATCCCGACTTCCCTCTTCCACGGTCACCTACTATGAATGCTCCTCTTCCATGCATTGTTCTAAAATGATAGACGAGCTCGTCTAGGCCTTTTGCCTGGTCTGTGCTACGGGCTAGGCGGAGTAGCTCGCGGCTCACGTGGCTCCTTGGCCTATACTCTTCCTTTTTCTCTTGCTGTGTGTAGCGTGTCGGTAACCTAGCTAAGTAGACTGTGTCTGTGTCTAGGCAGGCCCAGAAAACGCTTTTCGAGCCATAGAGGCGTTTAATCAAGTACCTCTTATAGTTACTTGTTGTCATCTCGCCGCCTGGCTCCCAGTCACTAAGCATTGGCGCCAGTATGACTAGTACGCCTCCCCGAACCACTGTCTCAGCAGCAGCGGCGACGAGATTAGGGCGGAGAAGCCTAGGTACAGCGATCACTACGGCCTCGTTATCGGTACCAAGAAGCCTTTCTATTGCGGAGGGACTGAGCCAGTGAGCGCACTTGTCTCGGGAGGCTTTCTGCCTAAGCTCTCTAGGAGCTATGCATGTCACGTTGCTATAAAAGGTATTAAGTCTATCGCTTACGACGTCGAGCGCTGTGCTTAGGGTAGATGAGTGTAGAAGCACTAATCCTCTATACCCAGTCTCTCTTAGCCCTATTAGCCACTCCTCGAGCTCGCGGAGCGCACTATGCACGTCAACGTCCCTGGGTAGGGTAGGTGGTCTAGAGTGGTATATTGCCGTGCTTACGGGGTGGTCTCCATTCTCTCTTCTTCAATAGAATTGTTACTGCTCGGTAGAGCTTCTGCCTCGTCTCTCTAGGAGCTATTACGTCGTCTACTAGTCCTAGCTCGGCTGCCCTATAAGGGTTTAGGAAGGTCTTCTTGAACTCCTCTACGAGCTTCTTTTTCTCCTCTTCCGGATTCGGTGAGCGTGCTAGCTGCTTCCGGTAAAGTATCCTAACAGCAGCCTCGGCACCCATGACAGCTATCTCGGCCGTTGGCCATGCGAATACTATGTCCGCGCCCATGGATCGGCTACCCATGGATATGTAGGCGCCCCCGTACGCCTTGCGCACGATGACTGTTATCTTTGGACTAGTTGCCTCCGAGTAAGCATATAGCATCTTTGCTCCATGACGAATTATTCCTCCATGCTCTTGCTGCGTTCCCGGCATGTACCCCGGTACGTCAACAAACGTGATTATTGGTAAGTTGAAGGCGTCGCAGAACCTTACAAAACGCGCAGCCTTACAAGAGGCATTGATGTCTATAGCGCCGCTCATTATTAGGGGCTGGCTAGCAACAATACAGACAGGTATTCCCCCTAGACGGGCGAAGGCAGTAATGATGCTCTGGCCCCACTCTCTGTGTACCTCTAAGAGGGAGCCTTTGTCGAATACCTTTTCCAGCACCATTCTCATATCATAGGAGCGCATGGGGTCCTCCGGGACAATCGAGTCAAGCTCTTTATCTACTCTATCAACCGGGTCGCTGGTATTAATAACAGGTAATGGGGCCTCGTTGTTGTCAGGTAGGTAGGTTAGAAGCTTCTTTGTAAGAGAAAATGCTTCCTCCTCACTCCCTGCCCTGAAGTGAGCAACGCCGCTAATCTGGCTATGTACTCTAGCTCCGCCAAGCCCCTCAAAGTCTATCTCCTCTCCAGTGACCTCCTTTACTACCTCGGGGCCAGTGACGAAGAGATAAGTAACGTTATCAACAACTACGGTGAAATCCATGAGCGCGGGTGCGTACGCAGCACCACCAGCTGCTGGGCCAAGTACCAGGGAGATTTGGGGAATCACGCCACTAGCATCAACAATTGCTTTCATTATCCTTCCAACGCCGTGAAGCGAAGCAACACCCTCCTGTATCCTTGCGCCACCGGAATCCCATATCCCTATGACTGGTACTCCGCTCTTTGTTGCAAGCTCTATTGTTCTCACGATTTTCTCTGCATGCGCTTCTCCTATGCTTCCCCCCATTACGGTAAAGTCCTGGACAAATACATAGACGGGCCGTCCATTGACCTTACCATAGCCAGCTATTACCCCGTCTCCCGGAACCTTTTTCTTATCAAGGCCAAATAGGGTACTACGTGTCGTAGCTAGCCACTGTATCTCCTCAAAGCTACCAGGGTCTAGAAGCATCTCAAGCCTCTCTCGTGCAAGCAGCTTGCCCTTGGCATGCTGCCTCTTAGCCTTCTCGGGGTCCGGCGAAGATAAGCGCTTACGAAGCTCTTCTAGCTCGCGCAGCTTCTCCAAGACCATTACACCCGGAGCACCTTTACCGGCGACGTACTATGTGGGAGAGTACTGCATCCTAAGAACCCTCAGGCAGGGAATCAAAGAAGGAAATAATCGTGAGTAAACGGGGCGTATTGGAACTAGGTCTTACACTTTATCCTTGCAAGTATGTTACCGGGCGAGAGGCCTTGGCCCGGTTGGGTTATTTCAACTATCTCGCCATCGCATGGTGCGTGGATATCGTTAAGCATCTTCATAGTCTCTATAGTTGCTATTTTGTCGCCCTTCTTTATCCTGTCGCCCGGCTTCTTCATAGCCTCCACTATCTTCATTGACAACTTTGCCCTAAGAACGCCCTCGTGTTCGTCGAACTCTACGAGCCAGGATTCGCCACTACTACTTGTCTGGGCAGACTCGTGCTCGGATATATCGAGGTTTGATAAATGATAGCGACCAAATGGGGTCTCTATGACGTCATTATCAACTCTCACTTGTAGCCTTAGCCTTTCCCCGTGCTCTGTTACTAGCTCGGCTTCATAGAGTCTTTCTCCTAGCTTTCTGAGACGAAGAAGCCTAGGTGTACCCTGCTCTTCTCCACGGCGGCCAAGGCCACCCATACCCATGGCTCATCACTGTAGCGGAGCTATTTGCTAGTTCATATGCGTTTGTGACCGTATCCGTATTGAGCTTCGCCGCTATCGACTTAATTATACCCCTTCTTCTCCGTATCTCGTATACTAGCTCGTGTAGTCTTCTCTCAACGATTCTTGTATCATACTCTGCGTCAGCAAACCAGGGCTGATCCACTATGACGCGTAAAAGATCAAGATTTGTTTCGACGCCAGCTATTAGTGTCTCCCTTAGGGCCCATCGGAGCTTCGATATAGCCTCGTTACGGGAGAAGCCTCTAGCAATAACTTTTGCTACGAGCGTGTCGTATTTCGGGTTTATGGGCATACCCTCCTCGGCTGCTGAGTCAACTCTTATACCAGGTCCACGCGGCTCTATGTATCTGCGAATAATGCCCTCTGAGGCTCTAAATCCATTAATGGGGTCTTCTGCATATATGCGGGCCTCTATAGCCCATCCGTGAAGCCTAATGTCGTGCTGATTAATGGAGAGGGGATATCCCGCAGCAACCAGTAGTTGTTGCTTCACAATATCTACGCCAGTGACCTCCTCAGTAACACCGTGCTCGACCTGCAGACGGGTATTAACTTCTATGAGATAGGGTTTTCCTTGCTGGTCTACGACGAACTCCACTGTGCCTGCACTGGCATAGTCAACGGCCTCTCCTAGAGCGACAGCGTACTTAGTTAGTTCTTCGCGAAGCCTCCTAGTTCTCTCTATTCTCTCGACAAAGGGGCTTGGTGCCTCCTCTATTATTTTCTGCCTTCTTCTCTGGAGGCTGCACTCTCTCTCGAAGAGGTGGAGAACTGTTCCCGCGCCATCACCTAGTATTTGTACTTCTATATGTCTCGCATTCTTGATGAACTTCTCAACAAAAATTACTCCGGGGCTGCCGAAGCCCAGCTTAGCCTCCATCTCAACTATCTTGAAGCTTTGTTCAACCTCTTCTGGCGTATAGGCTACCCTGCTTCCACGACCACCGCCAGCTAGGCTAGCCTTCAGTATGACGGGGTAGCCTATTTTGTCGGCACAGCGTCTTGCCTCCTCTGGGCTCCTCGCTTCGCACCACGAGAGAGTAGGTATGCCTAGCTTCTCTGCCAGCGATTTAGCAGCGTTCTTATCCCCTAGAAGCTTCATTGACTTAGGACTGGGCCCGGCCCAGCCAATTCCATGGTCAAGAACTTTTTCCGCGAAATCCGGGTTCTCGGATAAGAAGCCATAACCAGGGTGTATCACGTCAGCGTCAGCTTTAATAGCTACATCTATTATGCTGTAGGCATCAGTGTAGCTCTTGACGGGGAAGGACTCGATACCAGCACGTACATGGGGGCTAAGCTTGTCTTCGTCCTCGTATATAGTGATAGGTTCCCATCCGAGCTCCCTAGCAGCCCTCGCTACGCGAATAGCTATTTCACCGCGTGCTGCTATCAAGACTCTGCGGGGCACGGTTGTCAGCACCCTTACCAGAAGCGCCGAGTAACCATGATGCTTGCCCAAATTTAAAGATTTAGACTTTTGGCGATACAGGCCTTCGACCCCTGTCGTATATAAGGATGTGGGGCTATCGCCTTGGAAGTAGTACTTGAGCCTCAGAGCATCGAGATATATGACCGAGTAGATACTACGATGAGACTTGTTCCTCCAGAGCTCCCAGGCGTTGTAATAGCTCTAGAGCAGCTAAGGGGCAGAGGAAGAAGTGGTAAATGGGTAAGCCCTAGGGGAGGTGCATGGCTCACCTTCGTTACCCGGCACGGTCCTCCCCCCATATGGTTACCAGTCGCAACCGGAGGATGTGTTGCGGAAGAGGTCGAGAGGCTGTTACCGAAATCAACGAGGCGAATAATTCGGGTAAAGTGGCCGAATGACCTCTACATAGGGCGAGGAAAACTAGGCGGAATACTTGTAACTTACAGGAGGAACTTGTTACGCATCGGTGTAGGTATCAACGTGTATAACCCCATCCCCCCTGGAGGTACCCGGTTATCAAGCTATGGCTTTCGGGGAGGACTAGGCGAGGTCTATGCAGCAATAATAAAGGGAATTGGAAGAGCATTAGTGACTCCCGAGGACTGCTTATGGGAGGCATCAAGGAGAGACCTCTTAAGAGGCTGCAATGTACACGTGGTAACAGAAAAAGGAGAATTAAGCGGAGTAGCACTAGGACTAGCGCCAAGTGGAGCCCTTCTCTTAAAAACACCCAACGGGTCAATAATCAGAATAGAGTGTTGCGGAATAAGTACCTGGAATTGCCCAAATCGCTCAGAATATGCCCGCAACACGAAATCCATAACCCCTATTCCTCTTATATGACTAAGCTTCCTAGGAAGAATTGCCAAGGGGGAGTGCAAAGAATAAGCGCGATAACGTCTCGCGATACTATGAGCTAAGAGGGTGATACATATCTTGATACTCTCTGATAGGGACATAGCCTGGTACATTGAGAAAAACTTGCTACGGATAGAGCCCTTGTTTGAAGACACAATAAGAGAAAACGGCGTCGACCTTCACCTTGGAGAGGAATTCTGCCGCTTCAACAACAAGGCACCAGAGCTTGACACAAAAAAGCCCTTTGACAAGGGACGTTACTACATATGTCGTAAAGCCAGCCCAGATAAGGGCATAACTATTAACCCGTATGAACACGTACTCGCTACGACACTTGAAACGGTTTGTCTACCAGACGATCTAGTCGGATTAGTAAATGTTAGAAGCACATTCGCGCGCCTAGGACTCTTTGTCCCACCAACGGTTATTGACGCGGGATTCTGCGGCCAAGTAACAATAGAGATCATAGGCTCTGCTTACCCGATAAGACTCTATCCTGGCCAGAGGTTCCTCCATGTACTCTTCGTGAAGACCACAAGCCCGGTAGCAAAGCCCTACAGTGGGAAATACCAAGGACAGAGGGGTGTAACGCCTCCAAAGCTCGACCCTAAGTAATAAGCAACACCGGGTATCGGGCAAGGCGCCTTTTTGCCTCGGCTTTCGTCCCCCGAGGCATCACGGTCTCGGCTGAAGCCGGGCCTCCTCATAGGCAGGCTGCTAGTAGTGCTCTGTGGACTCCGTTAATAATGGATTTATTAAGCTACCTGGGTTTAACGTTAATGCCTCAGCGCTAGAACCCTGGCCTGGGGATCGTGGCTGAGTAGCGTTGGTACTCGCTGGGTACTCTATGCAGCCACTGCAGCTCTTCTATGGAGTACTATAGGAGTAGCGTACAGGCTAGCTCTCCTCAGAGGCGCGCATAGTGAGTGGCTTATTGCCGGGCGACCAGTGCTAGGCGGACTAGCTGCACTAATCGTCATTCCCTTGAGGCGAGAAAAGCCAGGGAAATGGGCTATTACTATTGGTTTTGCCTCCCTAGGCCCTTTATTCATACTATACCTTAAAGCCGTTGAGTATATGGGCGCGGGTCTTGCAGCAATATTGCTTTACACGGCTCCAATATGGGTTATTGTGCTAAGCCCTCTTTTCTCCGAGCAAGTATCTTCTCTGGGCATACTAGCAGCTATAGCTGGTTTCCTCGGAGTAGTGCTAATCTCTCTACCGGCCATGAAGCTAGGAGAAATAATAGGTCTGCTTATGGGGCTTGGCGCGGGTATTGCTTATGCATCTTACATGTTATTTGCTCGCCGAGCCTCCCGCGAAGGTGCTAGCACTATAGAGACCGGGCTCTATAGCCAGCTCTTTGCAGCAGTAGAGGTATCGCTAATAATTCACCCAACAGTAAAGCCCAATATCTATGACCTAGCTGGTATGCTCTATTTAGGTGTCTTCACAATGATAATACCCTACATGTTACATGTACGTGCTCTTTCCCTTACAAAAGCATACAGAGTCGCTATTGTCTCGTTACTCGAACCAATAGGTGCGACAATACTAGCCTATATGTTGCTTGGCGAGAGCTTGTCATTGCTGCAAATACTAGGGGCCACGATGGTTCTTTTATCAGCTGCGTTAGTATCATTAAAACCCTAGGAGATGATAAGGAGAGGGGCGTTATGCCGCTACGTTGGGATGAAAACTTCTATCAATACATTAAACGCGTGGCAGAAATGTCAACACGGCTAGGTATACCCTCGATAACGGAAGAGGACGGCGTAGTAATACAGAGCATAAGCTATACTTACGCCCTAGGGGGCACAGATGATCTTCTTTTCGTGGACCTAGGAGCCGGAATTGGATACTCTACGCTATGGTTATTGATGGGTGCTAAGCCTGTCTGCGAAGAGATGCACAAAAGATGCCGTATAGTAGCTGTAGAACGTGACCCCGTACTAGCCCATTATGCTCGCAAAGTGCTTAGTGAGGCACCAATGAACACGAACCATGTAAGCATAGATGTAGTAGAGGATGATGCAATTACCTACCTAGAGAGCGTTGAGGATTGCACGGTAGATATTGTATTTGTTGATATAGACAAAGGCGCCTATTCTAAGGCTCTTCGTTTGCTCGGCTACAAGCTTAGGCCTGGGGGCTTGGCGCTTTTCCACAACGCGTTTGTACCAAGGCCTCCAACTAGCTTCTTCAAAGAAGCATCAAAGAGGCCTTGGTTATCGATTATTGTGCCAACATCAATGGGTATATTGGTTGCATCAAGAATGGAGCCAAGGTGCTAGCGAATCCGATGCTAAGCGGTTTCTGCTATAAGGTGTAAAGGTAGCGCTTAGCCGTTAAGCTATAGGCTAGCCAAGCACCAGCAAGGGCTATGCTCATAGAGAAAAGAATGGCTGTAACCGAGGAAGCTCTGCAATCCGGGTTAGACAAAAAGGCTCTAGGATTAACGAGTTCTCCGGGTATACAAGTAGATGTAAACGGTATAAAGACGAGTAAGAACATGGCCGCAAAGACGGATATGAATACTCCGATACGTATACCCATTGAAGCCCTAGAACCCATTTAGAGAACAACTCACTATAGAAAGCAGAGCTTTGCGCGTATCCCGACTACCACTACCTACTGTGTCTAGAGGAACTACTTATACTATGAGGTATTGTAAGAAAAACCAATTAATATTAAGACAACAAATGCATATAGTTAGCAAGAATGGGAATAAAACAGGGCCAAGAGAACCATGAATTGGTGGGGCCGCCGGGATTTGAACCCGGGATCACCGGCGCTCCGGCCACGCAGGGCCGGGGACACCGGCCCTAGCGGGGACTGGTCCCCAGGCCGGCATCCTGGACCAAGCTAGACGACGGCCCCTCACAGCACCCATGTACTATCTTTATCCTTGCTCGCAGCGGGGTTATTACGGTTATTCTGGAAGCCTTGTTTCCCCGGGAACATGTTGTGAGAAAGGAAACAGCTCTCCTTCTTGCAGGAATCACTATACTGGCTATACTCTTGATAGTGATTTGGTGGGCTTGGTGGACTAGCCCGAGAATAACGACTCCTGGTTGCTTATCCGCTAAGAATGCAGTAATAGTTGTTTACACTGATAAGCAAGGCCTCCTAGCCGAGCATATACTCCTCCGGATTAGCGCCGAATGGGCTGCTCAGCTACCCCTTGACACAAAGTATTGTATTGCTCACGAAGACGATATAGGGATTCATGGATTACCAGTTTATCCCTATATAGTTGTTAGAGGGAAGCCCGCTAAGATCCTTGGAGGTATACTTGTAAACAAGACAGTTAATGGTAAATATTTCCCCGTAAGAGCGGATCTATGTGCAAGATTAGCCTATGATACCTACAGCTATGGTGGCGAAAATATGCCTGCGCCTCGCTTTAACTGGGAAGCACTCTTCCTAGTAGCGGATCCATTGCCTAACATACTTGTTGTCAAGAAGGCCCAGCTCTTCTCCGAACTACCAGAGTTATCGATTCGTGCTGCAACAAAGATAGAAACAGCGAAGATCGTTAAAGATAACTACACGTTCCCGTCGTGGAGCATCTACCCTATCCCAATACTTAGGAGCAAGTATGATCTCACAGAATTCACGCCATCACTGATAAAGATAAGCGATAATCTATACACCTTTAAGCGCATGGGTTGGCTACTCTACGACCTAGGAATAGTTAGAGCAGTAGGGATTAAGAAGAAAGCCGTAACTAAGAACGCCTTATTTAATATCTCAATTACTAAGAGGAATATCACCATACTAGTAATTATTGGTAACCCGGAGCAACTATGCTCATTATCATCTAGTACACAGCTGCAACACGTCATAAGGCTCTATGATGCGGGGAAGATAGGCCTCGGCTTTGCGGCATATGAGCCAGCACTGAATGGTAGCTCATTAATAATGTACAGAGATATTGCATCAAGACACCTAGACCCCATACACGCATATAACAAGCTCATAACAATGTGTAGTAGAACGAGCACTTACACGAACCGAGTCATAAATCAGAGCAATATAGTACGGATCAAGGCCTTCGAGCTTGCAG
>JALVHV010000116.1 GCA_027028845.1 Pyrodictiaceae archaeon
ATGTTTTATTTTCTAAATTAAAATATTTTTGTATATAATATAGCTGTTATGTATAGTATCAATGGAGTAGCGAAATTAGCGGTAAATAATCGTTTAAAAATAGTATAACCTATGGCCATACTTGCTATGCTGCTGCTTAGTGAAACCACTAATGAGGCATAACTGATTGTGCTCTCGCTCATAGGTGTTCCATAGAAAAGACCCAATGGATAAATAGTAGCTCCTAATAATGACGATATGTACCTAAACACTAAGAGAAGCACTATTATGCTTCCAGCTAGTAGGCTTAGCTGCACTATGCCACTCATTATTATTTTCCTAACAGCCTTGTATATATTATCTATAATGCTATGCATTAATCTTATTGAGAGAACGGCTTCTCTACCACTTTTCATAACCGAGACCAATGTCTCGGAAACAATAAGCATAAGCTTATCGTTCCTAGCTTCATTACGTGTTAATGGGACGCCCTTAAGTACCGAGATTATTTCTCGTGGAACCCTAGGATCTCTTGTGAGCATTCTAATTATTCCTATATTAGCAGTTGATATCGATAGTAGCTCTGTTAATAGTCGCAGTGTGTAAAGTATATCCTCTATCTTTTTTAACAACTTTGCCATATTCATATATGACTTCACAACTGTTATAAGTGAGACCATGAAACCTATTGATGATATGTAGAAATTTTTTAAATAGAGCCCTATAATAAGCAATAGTATAGATATAATGTATGAAACTGTTATTATATTACTATTACTATTTTGGAAATATATATCTAAATACTCTATTTTAGTGAATGGGATAAGAATTATTGATAATAGTGATACCAATATAAGTAATAATGAAAATGAGACAGTATTGCTAAAGCCAGCTAAGAGAACAACAATAGAGAAAAGAGATATCAGTAATACAATTAATTCTATCCATTGAACAAGTATAGACATTTTATTTGATATGCGTTGTTTTAATTCCGCAAGGACACGTAGAGCGAACTCATCTAATGTACCTAGGTCAATACCTTTTGATAAATATATCATAATGTACTCGTGGATTAGACGTGTAAGAAACGGCTCATTTATTAAGTCAGCTATTTTCCCCAGTACTGTTATATCATTTATATATATTTTCTCCATTTTCTTATATATTTGAGATACTTTCTTATATTCCCTTAGATATTCTGATAAGTTATTTATTTTTGATAATATTGTATGTGGGCTACGCTTAGCCAGAGCGTAAGGTATCGAGGATAGTATAAGTATTGGTGTTTCTGCAAGTAGTTTTTCTTTGTTAATTTTATCTATTTTCATTATTAATCGCCTTAATTTGTTTTTCGTTATAGTATTTTCTTATAGTGTTTATAAATGTTGTATATTGGCATTTTATACATTTTTCAATTATATCTTTTAATTCAATTATATCATGTACTATTTCGTTTTTACTAATATATAACATCTTACTAATTGTATCTAATCTATAACTTTTATTTACTAATTCTTCAACAGAGTCAGGAAGAAGTTTATCAACCTCCTTGTTCCATTCAGCTATCTTTAGCAATTCTATTCTATCGCTAGCAGGTTTAATCTCATAGAGTTCAACCACTCTTCGTGCATATGTACCGTCTCGGTTTTTTACCCGCTTAAGTACAACTATGCTCCATATGAGTTGGAGAAAGCTCTCGCCAATACTTATTGGAGCTGCTTTCAGGCGCTGAATTACTGATAGGGCGCTATCGGCGTGAAATGTTGTTAATGCCCCATGTCCGCTTGCTGCTGCGTGAATCAGTGTTCTTGCTTCCTCGCCCCGAACTTCTCCTATTACAAAGTAATCGGGTCTTCGGCGAAGGGCAAACTTTGTGAGATCAAGTAAGTTAATGTTTTCTCCGCTACTAGTTCCAGGGATTATTCTTGTGACCAGGCTGTCCCAGTTATCGTGATATCTTAGATTTATTTCCGGAGTATCTTCTATTGTCACTACTCTATCGGTTGGAGGTATTAGCATTAGTAGTGCTTGGAGTAGAGTTGTTTTGCCCGAGGCTGTTGGTCCTGCTATGATGATGGTTGCCCTTAGTCTTAGTAGCAGCCATAGGTAAGCCATATAAAGAGATGATATCAGCTTGTTCCTTACTAGATCGCTTGGTGTAAGGGGTTCCTCTAAATGCTTTCTAATGACTAGTGACGTTCCGAACCTAGTTATTTCGTTTGAAAAAGTAGCTGCAATACGATTTCCGTCTGGTAGTGGCGCCTCAATGTAAGGATGAGCGATGCTTAGCTCCTTCCCAGCTATGCGGGAAAGCCTAATAACTATATCATCAATATCCTTGTCATCGAGGAACACGTTTGTTTTAATCCAGGTATGGTTATAGAGTCTGTGAAATATGAGGGCATAAGAGCCTGGTTTGTTGACAACTATTTCCTCTATGTACTTGTCCCTTGTTAGTGGATAAATTTTGCCATAACCGCTCAAAACCTTATTTAAGAAATAGACTATCTTGGTCACATTTGACGATAATAAGTGATAATCTAATTGATACTTTGAGCTTAGTTCTTTGAGTCTTCTAGGGTTGTAGATTTCGGATAAGTCTATATCTGTTGAAAAAATGATGTCTATGAGTTTGGTTACTTCTTCGATTAATCGCTCATTCTTATCCATTTCGGGTTCGTCGATACAATATAAGAGTTCGTCTTTATCATTTATCCCAATTGTTACCTCGACTAGGCCACTTGTTGTGTATTTCTTTAGAATTTTATTTATTTTTTCATTACATTTAGTTGCTTGGAAAACTTTTTGTACGTGTAGTTTTTCATACATATTTGTATCCCTTTTGTGGATAATGTGCTCTAGTCATGCTATTTCTATCGGGCTTGTTGAGAAGGTCTTTCCTGTCGAGTCTTTGTAGTTAAGTATTATGTAGATTGGTGTACATGTCTCGTTAGTGAGGGGTAAGGATAGCGTCTTTGATTGTCCTACGCCTATGGTTGCTGTAGTGTTTATTGTTAGCTCTGCGTTATTTTTGCAAATTATGTTAGCAGATTGTATAGTTATGGTTTTTGGCCCTGAGTTATAAATTGTCACAAATATTCTTTTTATAGAGTCCATGTATTGTGCGTTATTGACGTATACCATGGGTTTTGTAGTCATGCCCTTAACTGTTCCTATGAAATACTGATAAACTATTATTCCGGCAGCAACAGTAGCCATTATCAATATGACTGCTGACAATATGGGAGAGAGTGCTCTCATACTCTTTTCACCATTATTCTTAGTTTTTATGTTAAGATGTAGAAACATAATTGATAATGATAAGATATTTAAGCTTAGAAACTGTTTCGGCAAGCCGATATCCATGTATGTTACTAGTTTTAAGGGAATAATTGCTAGAAAGGATGAGCAGGGGGCTGTATGAGCAAGGTGCAGGAGCCGCTAAGAGAAAAGTACCGCAGCATGACGCCATCCCAGTTCTTCTACGAGCATAGAGAGCTTGCAGGCTTTGGCAGTCCTTCTCGTGCTCTCTACCAGACTATCCGTGAACTCGTAGAAAACGCGCTTGACGCTACCGATGTCTATGGTATTATGCCCCGCATAGTGATAGTCGTAGAGAAACTCGAGGAGCGCCAGGATTTCTATCGCATAACTGTTGAGGATAACGGTATCGGTATTAACCCCAAGTATGTCCCACAAGCTTTTGGCCAGGTTCTCTTCAGCTCTAAATATAAACTAAGACAAGCTAGGGGGCGATTCGGTCTAGGCGCAAAAATGGCCATACTCTATGGCCAGATCAAGACGGGAAAACCCGTCGAGGTATATACCTCTCCTATAGGGTTTACAAAGATATATTATTACAAGCTTAAGATAGATATCGAACGTAATAAACCGATCATACTAAGTTACGCAGAACACGATAATAAGACGCTATGGCACGGAACACGTATAAGCGTCGTTATAGAGGGGGATTGGTCAAGGGCGAGAAGCCGAGTATACGAGTACATAAAACGTACCGCAATAGCTACACCATATGCTGATATAGTATTCATAGACCCCGAAGGCAATATGATAACCTATTGGCATAGTATAGAAAAACTACCACGCCCACCAAAAGAGGTAAAACCCCACCCTCACGGCGTTGATATCGAGCAGTTAAAGAGACTCATACGTGATGTAAAAGCAAAAACACTCATAGAGTTCCTTGTCTCCGCGTTCCAGGGCGTAGGCAAGAGGACAGCGGAGGCTTTCCTAAAATGGGCAGGCCTTAACCCAAGTCTGGATCCTCATAGGCTGAATGATTCTCTGCTAGGTGAGCTAGCACGCAAGCTCAGAGAGTACCCGAAGTTCCGACCACCATCAGCTGAGTCGTTATCACCATTCGGGCCAGAGATAATAGAGGCTGGTCTAAGAGCGATACTACACCCAGAATTTGTTGTAGCTGTCTCGCGTAGACCAAAGGCCTATGAGGGACATCCATTCATAATCGAGGTCGGGATAGCCTATGGTGGAGAGATTCCTCTTTCCAATGAACCTATACTGCTAAGATATGCTAATAAGATACCCTTACTCTATGACGAGAAATCCGATGTAGCTTGGAAGGTTATTGATCCTCGAAGCTTTAATTGGAAAGACTACATGGTAGTTTTTCCGGCACCAGTAGCGGTGCTAACACATATAGCTAGCACAAAGGTACCCTATAAGGGAGTAGGTAAGGAAAGCGTAGCAGATGTACCCGAGATAGAACATGAGTTACGTAACGCGCTCCGAGAAGCAGCAAGAAAGCTGCGACTCTACCTCTTGCAAAAGAAGAGAGAAGAGGAGGCAAAGAGAAGGGTTATCACATTTGTGAAATACACGCCAGAGGTAGCTAAAGGGCTAGCAACTATACTCGGTGATATAGACGAGAAAACTGTGCAAGAGATGCTCCTTAGTGCAATGAAGCGCCGCCTAAGACTCGATGACGAGGAGTTCGCAAAACTAGTACAAGGGCTGGAGGTAAGTATAGAAGAGTAAGAGGGGTGAGCAGGAATGAGTATCGAGGAATACATCGATAAAGCTGATATAGAGGCGCGCAAAAGAGCACTCCAGGTATTCCGGGAGAGGTTTAGAGAAATACTCGAGCAGATAAAGAGAGGCGAGAACCCTACAATAATGCTGCCTAAACGCACACTAGCAAACACCATATACGATGAGAGGAGGAAACTCCTCCTACTAGGCCCGGAGAAGCTTAGCAGAAGCTTCTTCGATCTCCACGAGTCAAAGAAGTTTATGCAAACACTCCTAATGGCGAGAATAATCTATGAAGCACTCGAGAGGAACGAGTATCCAACAATCCGTGATCTATACTATAGAGGAAAACACACGATAATATACCGGGAACCCGGGGGCCGCAAGCACGAAGAAAATACATGGGATGAGCAAAGAGAATCAGACTCTGTGATAAGAGACATAGAGGTCTTCACCGGGCTGCTTCGTGAAGAAATGCTCATACTCAGTAAGGAGAAAGGAAAAGTCGTAGGCAATATGAGGATACGAAGCGGAGGAGACGTAATAGACCTAAGCAAGATGGGGCACGGAGCCTATGCTATAGAGCCGACTCCTGACCTCATAGAATTCGTTGATGTAGATGCCGAGTATGTGCTGGTAGTAGAGAAAGACGCAGTATTCCAGCAGCTTCACAGAATAGGCTTCTGGAGAAAACATAAAGCAATACTAATAACAAGCGCTGGTCAACCGGACAGAGCAACGAGGCGATTCGTTAGAAGACTAAACGAGGAACTTGGATTACCAGTATATATACTAACTGATGCCGATCCTTATGGATGGTATATATATAGCGTGTTCAAGATTGGCTCAATAACTCTAAGCTATGAAAGTGAGCGCCTAGCAACACCAAATGCAAGGTTCATAGGCGTAAGCATGACAGATATATTTGGCTACAAGAGGAAAAAGCCATACTTAACAGAGCAGGAGCGCCGAAACTACATAATCAAAGCAAAGGACGCAGACATAAAGAGAGCCTATGAGCTAAGGAACTATAAATGGTTCCAGACAAAGAAGTGGAAGATAGAGATAGATATATTCCTCGAGAGAAAAGCTAAGCTAGAGATAGAAGCCTTAACAAGCAAAGGCCTAAGATTCCTTGCAGACAAATACCTACCAGAGAAGATCGAAACCGGTGACTGGATAGAATAAAGCTCTAATTACCTACAAATACTAAAATCATATTTACGGACGAGGAAAAATGACCAAACAAGACATTTGCAGAATGAGTATAAATGAACTAGCCTCCAGGATAGATCATGCTATTCTACGTCCCTGGAATAGCAGAGAAGAGCTAGAGAAAGCTATAGAGGAGCTAGAAAAACTAGGCCTAAGATGCCTTATCCTATCCCCTATACTCCTCAACGAAGCGAGGGGATTGACCAATAGATGCTTAGGCGCAGTAGCCGGGTTCCCTTACGGATATCATAGCATAGAGGCAAAGATAAAAGAAGTAGAAGACCTAATAGCTATGGGCGCTGACGAAATAGACTTTGTAGCAAATCTCCAGCTATACCTACTTGGTAAAACAGAGCAATACATTAACGAGATAAAAGCAGTAACAACTATATGCAAAAACGCTAACGTAAAATGCAAAATAATTGTAGAGGCTCCTGCGCTAAGCCCCACGCAGCTGAGAAAAGTAGTAGAATTAGTAGCTACAAAGGCTGAGCCGGACTTCATAAAAACAAGCACAGGTTACGGGCCAAGGCACACTATACCAGACGACATAATAATAATAGATGAAACCCTTAGAAAACTGGGACTCCGTAACCGTATAGGCATAAAAGCAGCTGGCGGCATAAGGCAGGGACTGCAAGCAGCCCTCTATATAGGTATAGGAGCGGACATAATCGGGACGAGTACTCCTAGGAAAATCCTAGACACATATAAGGAGATATGTCTACAGAGGCACTAACCCCGGAACTATGCTCTGCGAGCTAAATGATGAAACGACGGTCTCGAGAGCCTCTTGAAGCGATGAAGAACATTCTCCTTTCTGATAACAGGCATGGATGGAGGACCTTACCTTACAATAGGGTATCAGCTGAGACAGGTTTCTTCATAGCCACTTGCTCCGAACCCCTATGTCATCACGTCAAAGAAAAGATTATATCAATACTAGTCCTCTAATTTACCTAGGATTTCGTGGAAAGTATTCTCGCCGCAGTACTTACAATAGTGATAAAGACGTCTATCCTTAAGCTTTAGTAAGTCAAAACTAACCTCTAATTCCCATGTATTCCCGCACTTTGTGCAGCGCAACAACCACCTAGTCATAGGTTGGTCACCTATCTCTTACCTTTTTCTTTATCCCTCTTAGAGGGCTTAGAGATACCTCTGGGCTTAATTAGTCCTCTTCTTAAAAGCTCGTTAAGGCTTCGTCTCAGCACGCGACGCACGCGCCATCGTCTCTCAATGCTGCCAAATAGGCGAATAGCTGTAGAGCGGATACTGTTCGTAATAGTTAGGTCGCGAAGTATCTTCTTCTCCTCATCACTTAGCATGTCTTGTAAGTAGCGCAGAGCAAGCCTGGCAATATCGGCAGGCGACAAGCCAAGGTAAGGATCCTGCGGCTCTAGCTCGCTCAGGTTCTGTATGACGTCAAACTCTATTATAGTAACAGTATCGTCCGGCTTAATGTCGCCATAAACCTTCTTGAGTGCTTCAAGAAGCTCACTAAGACCTCGAAAACCGTCCTTTCGTGCATCCTCATCTGTGAGTTCTTTTACTTTCTTATAAACAACATTGGTCACCTTAACTTTTGCTACTGGTCTCCCGCCTCCATGGACTATAAGTTCATCGTACTTTACCTTAACCTTGCCAAGTCTTATAGTTGCCCTCTTACGGCCAGATAATATGTCATCAACGTATTCTCCCTTAACCATTAAGTGTCTGCCAAGAAACTTTGCTTTCTCGCTCGCTTCGGGCAATAATTCATCCCGGGAAACAGCTGAGAAGTAACGGAAGCCCTTATTAGAAATAAGCTATGTATCCGAAAACGGGGCTATGAAGGTCCTATTATCCCGGCCCCTAGCCAGGGCCGGGCACCTGATCAAAAATGTAGTGAAGAAGGGCCAAAGCGCTGAGCCCCAGGCTCCCTACTGTTCTCCGTAAATTGTTGCTGGCTCTATAACCTCGTGAGGCTTTGTCTTGGAGCGTGCAGGTATTACTGCACCTATCTTTAGCGCCTCAAGAGGCTGTGTTGATGTTAACTTGATCTCTTCGCTTACTTCGCCATAAGGTATGTTGGTCGTAACAGTATAGGGGGCTAATGAAGCGCGCGCTCCTATAATGCTATCAGCTATATAGCTATGTGAACCTATCTTTGCCTTAGTATACACTATGCTTCGTTTTATCTCCGTATAAGCACCTACGATCGAGTTATCAAAGAGAGCTACATGGTTTCTAACAAAGCTATGTGCACCCACGAGGACGCCGTTACCTATATATGCTGGACCCTTTATGACAGCATAGTGATCTACACGTGCGTCTTTTGCTACATAGACGGGTCCTTCTATCACAGCGGTACTAGATATATTGGCTTCTTTCTCTATTACAGTGTCTTTTACTTTCTCTAGGTCAAGGCGTATAGCTAGTAAATAGTCCCAGGGTGTATCTAGATCAACCCATTCTCCTATCCATATATCAGCTCTAAGTTCTTTGGCGACAATCTCTCCTATAGCATCATGAAATCCTTTCTCCTTGTTACATAATAGCTCGCGTAGTATAGAGGAGTCTATGGTTAGCAGTCCAGCGAACACGTATGGGCCTTGGCCAATACCCGTCACACGCTGATCTATTGGGTCAACAGTTATGCGCAGGAATGAGCCCCTCATCACGACAGGCTTTGTAACCGTGATCAAGGGCTCATAGTCTCGAAGCACTTTAGCTATATGTGAGGAAATCATTGCTTCCTCTGAGTATATATCGCCATAGAGTATTGTTACGAGTCGTTCACCAGTTACAACACTAGATGCAAGCGCAGAGCATAACGCCCCCTCTATGCCCTTTACCCGCTGCTCAACGAAGATGCACCCTCCTATGTTGTTGCAGTAATTTGCTACCAAATTATCATCCGAGACTACTGCTACGCTATCAAAATATTTTAACATAGTATTTATATGTATATCTATTAGTCTGCCGCGAGGAAACCTTAGTAATGATCTAGATCCATCTCTACCCATTACTAGTTTTAACTTCTTAGCCGAACCACCAGCTAATATGATTCCTTTCAAGGCC
>JALVHV010000117.1 GCA_027028845.1 Pyrodictiaceae archaeon
ATAAGGTATATGATTGGGAAGCCCCTCGTGGAGGGCGAGAAGCGCCGCGTACGCATCGAGATAAGGAACCCCTACCCAGTGCCTATTGAGCACCTGGAGTACTATGACTACCCGCCTCATCCTCTCAGGGTAGAGGGGAAGCCTGTTGCACCGCTCTATGTGCCTGCTAGGGGCAGCGTTGTCCTAGAGTATGGTGTTACCCTTGTGCTTGGTAGGCATCGCTGGGGCGCTGCCCGCCTAGTGGTTGAGGATCCTCTCGGCTTCTTCCGCAAAGACCTGGTGAGGGCCACGGGGTTCTCAGTGGCTGTGCAGCCCAAGCCACTAGAGATTACTAGGAGGAGCGTTGCCCTCCCAGCCATTGTGCAGCCCGGCGGAGTTACTCGTATAAGGAGAAGGGGCGTCGGCACAGAGTTCCTCGAGCTACGCGAGTACATACCCGGGGATGAGCTGCGCTTCGTTGACTGGAAGGCTTTTGCGCGCACAGGTAAGCTCATGGTCAAGGTGTTTGAGCAGGAATCGTTCCTAAGAGCCGTCGTGGTCCTGGACGCTACTCCTACCATGTTTAGGGGCGTTATAGGCGAGACCAAGATAGAGTACGCTGCCCGCTTAGTAGTGGCGCTGGCAGAGTACTTTGCCCGGAAAGGCGACTTCTACAGAGTCTACATAGTGACTCGCGGGGACGCCCGCGTCTATAGCACTCCCTGGCTCCGGGGGAGAACGAGTAGTAGTGTTGTTAAGAGCTTCTTAGCAGAGCGCATCGATTGGCCGCTGAGCGAGGAGGAGGCAGGGGTTCTCGGAGAGCTACGAGCAGAGAGACTCTCCAATGCCCTCGTATCGTCTCTACCCCGTGGACGTACACTAGTCTTCCTCGTAACGGATTTCGGCGAGAGAAAGTACCTCGCCAAGAAGTACGCCGAGGGCCTCGAAAAACTAGTAGCGATGTACAATACGCTGTACGCGTTACTACCAATCACGACGTTCTTCGAGCTTCAAGCACTCCACGGCATAGCTGCTGCCCTCTACCGCGTACTCGAGTACAACCGCATCAAGTATTACGGCTCTATGGTCAGGGAGCTAAGGGCGAGCGGCATAAACGCTGTAGCGACGGGGCCAAGCGATCTCCTAAGCTATGTTCTAACCAAGCTAGAGCACATAAGGGGTGTAACGGTTTGAGACACAAAGCTCTCTCACTGATAGCAGAGCTACTAGCCGTTGGTGCATTGGCTTACCCAGTCCTAGCCTACCCCAGTATGCTTGCCCCGCTCGCTGCCCGCCTAGGGCTGGGAGCAGAGACCCTGGGACTAGGCATAGCCTCGTTGATGGCTTTACTTGTCCTCGTGGATCGTAGCTGGGCAGCCTATGTCGTACTAGCAGTGCTCGCTGGGTACTCAAGCGCCCTGACCAGGAAAGCTAGGTACGCTGAAGCCCTTGTAGCCTCCCTCGTGGCCTCCTCTATCCTTGTGACTCTATCGCTTAGGTGGCGGGTACGCAGTCGCAGCGGGGCGGTCACGAGAACAAGGTGTGACACCGAGTGCCTCCTCCTCAACGCAGGGGGGCTGGTACTCACCTACGCTTCTCTAGGGCTTGCCACGTACTATGGTTCTCTATGGGGCTTCAGTCTCTACAAGTACGCGTTATCGAGGCCAGAGAGCATAGGCGAGCCCGTGGCCGTTGTGTGGAGGCTACTCGCCAGCAGCCCCACCATGAGGCTCCTGGTAGCCCTGGCACTCATAGCCCTCTTCTACTACACGCTCTCGAGACTAGTAGCACCAGTAGTGTATGCACTCACGGCTAGCCCCTCGGCACTGAGGAAACAAATCGAGGAAATGGAGCGGATAGAGGCGAGAGAGGTACTTGCTAAGAGGAAGTGGTATCACCGCATGCTGGGCTCTAGTCTCCTACTAACCGGGTTCGTTACGGAATCAGCTATAGCGTTCATGGTGTTTACCCTGCTTGTCATCCTTCTAGGAGGAAGCCTAGCCGGGGCAACTAGGTACCTACTAGGACTAATCTCCCTGGCCCTGGGCTACCTATTTGCCAAGAACACTATGCGGCTCATAGGTGCCCCGAGGAAGACTTGGACAAGGATACTCGTCCTAGCCCTCGGCTGCCTCGCTGTCCTGGTACTATACGTCTCCTTGACTGAGCCAGCAGGGCTAAGCAAAGCCCTAGAGGTACTCTCCTCGCCCTTCACGGGGCAACAACCACCCTTTTTCAGGAGGGATCCCGGGCTCGGCCTCGAGCTAGCCACCTACGAGGGATACATATATAAGATAAGTAGACTCGTTGAGCACATAGCTAGGCTTATTGTAGAGTTCTTCTGGGGGTGAAGAAGAGATGAATACACATGGCACCAAGGGGCTAATCTACTCAATCGTATCAGCTATAGCTGGCTTCCTATTTGCCTACCTAGGCTACAAGTTCTTCATGCTAAGCGTTACCTGGCTAGCAGTAGAACCCCCACGCGTCACCGCCGGGCTCATGGCGGGCCTGGCAGGGTTCACGTTCACAGCCGCCTCGGTAACACTCCTACGAGACTGGATAATAGTAGAGAGAGCAATGAAAGAAGAGAACAAGAAATAGCAAGGCAGATACAAGATATCATTCTATGCGGTCCCGGCGAGCCGCTTCTCTAGAAATCTAGTATATTGTGTCACTAGCTCATTTACCTAACCCTCATCCCTCCATGTGGGATAAGTTTAAACGAGGCAAGCACTATTCAAGAATATCTATACTATTACTATTCTACACGGAGAAAGCGAGAAACCAGGTAAAAGGGGCCACGGGGGTGAGGTCCCGTGGCGAGGAGGGGTATTAACTGGGCAGCTGAGGTCCTCAAGAGGATTAAGGGCCTAGAGTTCCCGATAACCAAGGAGCAGCTAAAGGAGAGGCTCAAGGACTTCTATTATCACGGCATACCAGCGACCAGGATCGTTGACGAGGTTGACAAGGAGAGCTTTGCTAGCCCAGCAGAGCTACTAAAGGCTCTATCAGAGGCTATTCACCGCCTAGAGGAGAGAGGAGAGCTACCCAGGGTAACTGGTAGGCGCGGCATCAACTGGGCCGCCGAGGTACTGAGGAGGATCAAGGGCCTAAGCTTCCCAGTGACTAAGGAGCAGCTAAAGGAGAGGCTAGCTGGGCTACAGTGGCAGGGCATTGAGATAACGAAGATACTTGACGAGATCGAGAAGGAGAGCTTCGCCTCCCCCGCCGAGCTGCTACACGAGCTAGCAGAGGCTATAAGGAAGCTAGAGGAGAGAGGAGAGGTACAGGCAAGCTAAGGAACGACCCAGTCCCCTAGTCATCGTTTTTCTCTAGGTTCTCGCATAGCGCTATCTCGTTTTGTAGTCTTTCTGATTCCTCCTCTATTTCTTCGAAGCTTGTCTCGCCGAACTTGGGGTAACTAAGTGCTAGCTCGAAGGGATCTAGTATTAATGTCGTTGCTGGTTTCTTCCTAGTGCTGTGTGTCCCTGGTTCTTTGAAGGGCTTTTTCGCTACTTTAGTATCATGCCTCATCACTGCGGTTACCCTATTAGCTATCTTGGCCTTTTTGTGGATTAAAGTGCTACGAGGGTTATTGTTAGCGCGCGAAAACATAATTAGGGCGAAGCTGTTTCGGAACCATTTTCCAGGAAGAGTCCTTAGCCAGTATAAGGCGGAGCCCTGGGTGAGTAATTGCCATGGCTCTTGGGGTGCTGCGCCGCGCCGTGAACAACTATGTCTTTGGCTTCGTGGTCGTGACGCTTGTCTTCGTGCTGATGCTGCGCGGGCTCATCGTGGCTGGTGAGAGCATGCATGTAGGCCGCGACGTTGTCTTGGCTAGTGTTGCGCTGGCCGCGCTTCTCTACGGGCTAGCTGTCGCGGTGACCCTCTATATTCGTAGAAAATAGCGCATCAGCTATGGCTGAGCAGTACTCCTTATAGAATGACGCCTCCTGTTTCTGCGACTCTTCTTCGCCCAAGGAATCCTCCTCGTTGCTTCCCTTGCTGGTTGATTTCTCCGAGGCCTTAACTAGGGCTTTTATTGCCGCTATTATTACTTCTAGGCCGCTGGGAGCGGTATTTGGGTTTGTTCTTTCCGGGCTACGTAGGTCTTAGCTAGAGGGGCTTTGCCAAGGGCAGGGGGTCTGCTTGGCTGGTCGCAGCGGTGTGCCGGGGAGTATTGTCTTTGGGGAGGAGGTATCCTCGGGTCCTTGGAGGCTTAGGCGTAATGGTGTTGCTCGCATAGAGTTCCGCGACAACGTTATGAGGCTCTGCATGGGGCCTACCGAGGCGCTCTACTATTCCAACGCCGAGGTCAGTGATGGTGGGTTCGACTACTTGCCTCATAGTAGTGGTGTCTTGGAGGTTAATGCTAGGCTTACCCGGATGCACTTTGGTAGCGCGGGGTGGGGTTTCTGGAACTATAGTATGAGGATTGATGAGAGCTACCCTGTCTGGTTCATCTACCTCTACACCCCCGGGCCCTATTTGCTTAAGGGCTTCTTCGCCCAGACTGGGGGCTTGTTTACCCCGATAACCCTTTATCATCGTGGGGGCCGCGAGAAGCTCTACTACAGACTAGTATCAATTCTTTCCAGGATTGGGCTGGGGTTCGTACCTATACGTATCAGCCCGAGCCGCCCTGTTCTACCAGGCTTTGATGTGACGAGGCCGCATAATTACCGTGTTGAGTGGAGGCAGGGTGTTGCCCGCTACTATATCGATGGGAGGCTAGTCGCCGAGCATAGGGCTAGGCAGCTACAGGCCCGCGTCGATATATGGATCGATAACGCTGTCTATACTCCTAGGCGCGGCGACCCCGCGAGGGTTTATCGCCACGTGACTATGGAGAACCGGGCCGAGGCCTGCCTAGAGATTATCGGGCTCTAGTGGGAAGGGCATAGCTTGTTGCATGTGCTCCACTCGCTTGGCTCGTGGCTAGCTATGCACGCTAGGCACGCTGCTACCTGGCTTGCTGCTGGCCTCTCCCCGGGGTTCGTTGAGAGCATTTTCTCTAGCAGGGGTGCTAGTTTCTCGGCGCTACTCCTCCTAAGGAGCTTCGTGGCCTGCTCTGTGCTGCATGTCATGCCTTTCTCGTAGTCTATTCTGCATAGCCTTGTGTGCTTGAAGCTTATGAGTTGTTTCTGCTTCATACCGGTTAGTAGCTGGAGGAGTATCATCCCTAGGCTATATGTGTCCTGGCTAGGCTCTGCCACGGGTATTCTTGTACAGATTGGGGCTGTTTTCTTTCCCAGCTCGTTGCAGACTAGGTCGTAGCCCTCTAGCTCTGGGGCTGCGTAGCCAGGGGTGAGCTGCACTACTGGGCTACCTATCTTCACCGCTGCCCCCAGGTCGGATAGCTTGGGAACAATGTCTGCACGCTCCGGTTCTAGTAGGGCTCTCTGCAGCTCTGGTAGCAGCCTCGCTGGCTCCACGGGGGGCTTCGAGGTGAACAAGATGTTCTCCGGCTTCATGTCGCCGTGGACATAGCCGCTTCCATGGACGTGGGCGAGGGCCTTAGCCACCACAGCGCCTATGGCGGCCACGACCCTGACCCACGAGGGGTTATTGGGGCTCGCTACTCGCCTCCTCCTAGCCTCCTCTAGGAACCCTACCAGGCTGCCGCCGCCGAGGTACTCCATTATTATCGCTGGCGGCGATACCATGTATATCTCTAGGCTATCCTCCCTCACAGCCCTCGCGAGCCTCTCGGAGTCTATGTGTATCGCGCGCAGCCTCGCGACGTAGGGACTCTTCTCGCTAAGCTCCCTAAGGCTCATAGCCTCGCGCTCCAAGTCCCTCGCGACCACGAGGACGTCGCGTACAAGCCTGCTAGTAGTCTCCCCGGGGACTGGTGGCGGGAGGGGGACTAGGAGCTTGATCGCGGCCTTGTCCCCGGGGTCTTCACGGGCATGCGCGCGCAGCACTACCCCGAATCCACCACTACCAATAAACTCCTCGACAACGTAGCCATGAATCTCTCTCCCAACGAGACACCTCTCCACAACCTCTCTACGGTTACGCGCTAGCTCCGAGAGCCGCACACCCCTACAACTATCGCTCCGGGAAGGAGCACTGCTCCTTGGCGTCGGGGGTGTTTTCACCTCCTTAGGCCCCTTGGGCTTGGCTACTCGTTGCACCACGCTAGGCCTCTCCACGAGTACCCGGTGCTTCTCCACTGCCTGTTCCCTGGCCACGCGCCGCGCAAGTGCCAGCTCGTAGCCCATGTAGATGAGGGCAGCCGAGGCTGTATAGTAGAGAACCGCTTCGTAGAGCGTAATGCCTAGGCCTAGGAAGGAGCGACTAGTTAGCGGCGTGCTAGGCCCGGGTAGGCCTAGGTAGCTCCAAGAAGCATCGTAGAACGAGTAGAGGAGAGCAACGATGCCCACTACGCTGCTAGTTGTCGCGGCGAGCCCGAGGCCTAGGAAGAAGAGAGGCGAGGACAAGTAAGCAGAGTACAGCATGTCCTTTACCGGGGCCTGGTTGAGCAATGCTGGTAGCTTTAGATGGGTAACTGATAACAGGTAGCTAGTTAGGGGCGGGACTAGGGGCGCGAGGAGACCATAGTACCCGGATAAGGCTCCTAGCCTGCTCCACCCAAGGCTCATGTAGACCAATCCGGTGAAGACAGCGAAGTAGGCTATAGCCGAGAGCAACGTATAGTTGCCTAGCTGGCCCCCCGTGCCTAGGCCGTGGAGCCACCACTTAAACGGGTCAAATACGAGGCCCTGGCTACGAGCCATTAGCTCTAGGAAAGCAGCCGAGTATAGCCCGATTACTAGTAGCGCGTAGCCAGCTATGCGCGAGCGCTCCATGAATCATCCCTATGTGTTGCCGGAAACATTCTCGTCCCGGGCACCCTCCTCGCCGCTACCAGGGCCCTCCTCCAAGCCATGGGTGCCGCCGGGGTAGTATATGGGCTTTAGCTTCTCCTCGCCAAGATCTAGTAGGAGCGCTGCTGCCCGCCTCCCGTGATAGAGGCTAGAGAACACAGTCACGACGCCATACTCTAGCTCGCCGAGACCAACCTCTCCCTCAAGGACCCGTTGCCCGCCATCGCTGAGCCAGGCATGGGTGCCATCAACTACCTCGTGGCCCCGGATTATCAGGGATAAGCCGTTCTCTCGGAGAAACTCCCTCCACGCAGCCCTTCCGTAGAGATAGGTGCCAGGCCCCCGTGGCCCGGGGAGGAACCAGTCAATAGTCCCGCGGGGATCGTTCCACAAGAGCTGACCGATAACGTGATCCGCCTCCAAGGGGTAGAAGGCTTCGTCGCTGCCCCTCATCTTCTCGGCGCGCTCCGCTATCTCCTCGAGCGATACGGGTGGCTCGGGGCTCATAGAGCACTTCTTACAGGGAACACCAGCGTGGACTAGGAACACGGGGCCAGCGGTAGCGGCCACAGGCATAGCTATGTAGACTATGCTTGCTGCCCCGAAGTAGTTCTCCCCCCGCTTCTCATAAGCCTCCTCGGCGAACCCATAGCTAAGATTCATCCCCGGATCCTCGTGGTTGCCCCGCAACAAGTAGACATTATCGTTCTCGAGGAAGGCTCTCAGAACAAGCTCAAGATTCTCGACACCACGCGGGCCACGGTCAACATAATCCCCGAGGAAAACAACCGCGTCAACACCCTCCTCCCTCGCTATCTTGAGCGCCCACTCAGAGACCTCGGGATAACCATGAGTATCGCCGACAACGAGGAAGCGCTCACCACTCAGCCGGAGCACCGCTGGCTGCTCAGCAAGCCTCCTCGCAGCCTCCTCCAAGAGACTAAAAGACTCGTCAAACCCGCTCCCAGAACCCAAGCCAAATCACCCAGCAACGACGAAGGAGACACACCCTAGCTACGGCTAGGAGCTTCAACTAGGCCCCCTTTATAGGGACTAGGGGGCCAGGAGGAGCCTAGACTAGCAGCGCCCTTATTGGGCGAAGAACGCGCTTGAAGGGGTCAAGCACTAGGCCAAATATCTCGAGAGTCACCACACCCAACAAGTTCTCGTCATCCCTTTCCCCGAGCACAACGGGTGTATGCCTCTCACCATACCCGGGTAGCTCGAGAAGCACCTCTGAGACCTTACGCTTAACAACACTGCCATCGGCTAGAACAAACTCCATCTCACCCAGAGGCTCTAAGCCAAGCCAGCGCCACACATCCTCGCGCAAAACAGTGTACGTCGCACCACTATCCACGAGGAAGCGCACTCTCTTCTCCCTACCACGATGCTTCACAACACCATCAACGTATACAATACCCATTAACAGCTCACCACCTGCTATGTACACATGTTTTAAGGTTTAGAAACAACAGCTTATTTGAACACTTGTCTCACCGTTACCATTACTAATTAATGCTTTACGTTATTAGAGAGTTTGCCGAAGAGACGGCTCAGAACCTATTAGTTAGTACCCGGGTAACTATGTTTCTTAGTGGTGACTGTGCCTGGCCAAGTTACGGGCAAAAGTTAGGGTTGGTAAGCGAGGCATTATAGTTATTCCGAAGAATATTCGTGAAGAACTAGGAATAGCGGAAGGCATGGTGCTTGAGCTAAGCGTTGAGGATGACCGTATAGTCCTTCGTAAGGATCTATGGAGTGAACTGAGAGAGCGTGGCAAGAGACTCAAGGTGGACATTGATAAGGCCGAATCGGAGCTAGATGAGGCGGAGGAACTTTGGGAGAAGAGGCTAGAAGGATACTAGTTGACACTTATGCTATTATCGCTGACTTAACGGGCCAAGTCACGCCAAAGGCTCGCAGGCTCTTAGAAGGGATAAGGCTAGGGGTTGCTGAAGGTGTTTTGCACTATCTCATAATTTATGAGCTCTTTTATCATTGGAGAAGAGGCAGACTGCCCTTTAGGGATGAAGAAGAATTACTGGATTTTGTTAACTCGTACTTCATCGTCAAGGCGCTGGATACAACAATTGCGACAAAGGCTTCGGAGGTAAAGCTTCTTGGAGACAGATTGCTAGCAACAGCTAGTAATCCCAGGCTTCGTAGAAGAAGGCTATCAGTGGCTGATGCAACGACGATAGCTATAGCCAAGGTAGAGAATAATACCTATAGTTACGGGAGATATTGACTTATCCTATGTCGCTAAAAATCTCGGAGTCAGTATTATATGGTAATTATTATTGTGTCATATTATAATTAACTGGCGCAACTTGTAAATTGTTATAAATTTATAAATAAATAGGATATAGGGTACCAGATGGGGAAAATCTTGCCTAGATTCGTTAAGACCCTTGATAAGGATACCTTGGACTT
>JALVHV010000118.1 GCA_027028845.1 Pyrodictiaceae archaeon
CCGTAGAGCTTTGTCGCGATAAACTGTTTCAAGCCAAGCCCATAGACCAGCCGGGCCATATCGATTAGTCTTTGTGCGCTCGAGACATCGTGCATAGCTACCAGTATCTCCGCCATAACCGGTCCCGCTTCGATAACGGAGGCAAGGAGGCGTTTAAAACCGTTGAGAAGCATGTATGGTAGAGGGCTCAGAACTTAAAGGTGTCAACATCTCTCTGTCTTTCAGCGAGTACAGCCCTCAGCATCTCCCGGTGCTGGAAGGCTAGGCGTCCTAAACCCTAATTCGGTTTCTCCTCGCCAATTTATTAGCTAGAGGAGTAGGGCGTGGTATGAGTGACTGAGAAGGAGAGAATTATTGCAATCAAGCTCCCGGAAGACATATATCGCGAGCTAGAGAGGAGGGCGAAGAGGCTCGGTTACGGTCTTGTCAGCGATTATCTAAGGGATCTTATCTATAGAGAGCTTGGCTATAAGGACAGAGAGGAGCATATTAGGAGGCTAGTTGAGGAAATAGTGGCGTCTCGGCTTAGTGAACTCGGACAAGTCCCTAGTATTGATAAGAGTATTGCCAGGCTTGAGAAAAAGCTACAAGACCTGATAAATCCATGGACAGCGAAAATAGATCAATTATCGAGTAGAGTTGCAGAACTCTATGAGAAAATCGAGGCACTTGAGGAGAAAATAAAGGCTCTAGAAGAAGCTGAGACAACTAGGAAGGAACAAGTACAGAGATACCGAGCACCTATTGAGGCTAGGAGAGAAACTAGGAGAAGAACCGCTATAGAGAGACTACGAGAACAAGGCGTAGTATTTGAACACGATGTTCAGTGGCTAAGGGATCGCGACGCTTTCTTCGAGAGGCTTAGAAGAGAGGGCGCCATAGTACTCAACATAGGTGGCGAAAGAGTAGCCCTCGACCCAGCGTTCTGGCGCAATTTTAGAGAAAAAGTAGAGCAATTACCAACGCCAAACGATGAGGAGGTACGCGTATTGCTCACTGAGCCCCAGTATCAGCTCTTTAAGAAGCTAAAGGAGAATGGTCTCATATACTTTGATGCCTCAAAGAGAGCATGGCGATTCGTAGAGGAATTCCAAGAATAGAGGCAGCGGCCTTCATGCCTCGGAGCCAAGTCACTCATCACTGCCATAGTATTAGTTCAGGCGCTGGCGTATTCTTCATAGGCCTGGATATGGGGGCTCGCTTAAGGGGCGAAATTCTTCATCCCCTTGGATCTGCTCGGCTGTAAGACTTCATTGCCCCCTTCTATAGTATTATCTGTGTATGTGTAAAAACGCTACCAAGAGAAGACTAATAGAGTTGAAGATGTGGATTAGAGTTGCCAGCTCTGAAGATACTCTACCTGCTCCGGTATTAGGGAGTCTATTTCTATGCCCATGGCTTTTAGCTTAAGCCTTGCAACCTCCTTATCTATTTCATCGGGTACATTGTACACCTTCTTCTCTAGCTTATCCCTGTTTTTGACAATATACTCTACGGCCAGTGCCTGGTTAGCAAAGCTCATATCCATGACTTCGCTTGGGTGACCCTCCGCTGCTACAAGGTTCACTAGCCTTCCCTCTGCCAAGAGGTATATTTTTCGCCCGTCTCGCAGCCTGTACTCGGTTACGTAGTTTCTAATAGTCCTCTTTGATACAGCTAATTGCTCGAGATCCGGTATCCAGATCTCCACATTAAAGTGTCCAGCGTTGGCAAGTATTGCTCCATCCTTCATTACCTCAAAGTGCTCTTTTCGTATGACCTTCTTGTTGCCCGTTGCCGTGATGAAGATATCGCCTATCTTAGCTGCCTCCCTCATAGGCATAACGTCGAAACCATCCATTACTGCCTCGAGGGCCCTTATCGGGTCAACCTCCGTCACAATGACGCGGGCTCCAAGCCCCCTAGCCCTTATTGCAATTCCTCTACCAACCCATCCATATCCTGCTACCACTACCTTCTTTCCAGCAAAGAGAATATTAGTCGCCCTCATTATTCCATCGAGAGCGCTCTGCCCCGTACCATACCGGTTATCGAACATCATCTTAGTCCTCGCATCATTAACCGCTATAGCTGGGTACTTGAGCACACCTTGTCTCTCCATAGCGCGGAGCCTAATAACCCCGGTAGTAGTCTCCTCTGTACCACCCCATACTTTCTCGGCTATCTCGGGGAACTCCTTATGAAGGGTTGCGTGAAGATCGCCGCCATCATCTATTACTACGTTAGGCTCCTGCTTGGCAACCCATCTGATACAATCAAAGTACTCTTTCTCATTCATACCTCTCCAGGCACATACCTCGATACCCTCCTGTGACGCGAGAGCAGCTGCTACATCGTCCTGAGTGCTAAGCGGATTACTAGCCGCAAGAAACACCCTCGCACCTCCCCGTACCAGCGTGCGTACTAGCGCAGCTGTCTCCTTCGTCACGTGCAAGACGGCTCCAACAACAATTCCTCTAAGAGGCTGCTCTTTGCCAAAACGTTCCCGGATAAACCTTGACACAACGGGCATATGTTGCTCAGCCCATTCTATCTGAACCATACCCTGCTCAGCAAGACCTAGATCCTTTACCCTTGACATAGCCATACCTCCTCCGAAACCCTATACTAAGCGGTGAAGAGGGTAGAGAATAAGAATAAAGCGTTCACAACACACTACTAAACCCGTGACTCAGAGAAAAGAACTATTATCATATAGAATTGGTGGGCCCGGGGGGATTCGAACCCCCGACCACCCGGTTATGAGCCGGGCGCTCTACCGGGCTGAGCTACGGGCCCAGCGAATTCCCCAAGTAGCACTAATGCACTATACCTAGGCCTCTTTATCAACTTATCGCCGCCTTCAGTATTACAACTTGACAATAACTATGGCAACATAACTCAAGAATATAATATACTTGGGAATAATACATTGTATATGGGAAACATATACCTTCCTTTAGAAAAGAATGATAATACCAGTACAATGATCATGCTATATGCTCAACTAATTCTACACAGCAACTACCTACATGAGAAAAGAGAGCTAGAGGTGTGTTGGGTTGGCGTGTGAGAAGCCTGTTAAGGTTCGTGACCCTACTACTGGTAAGGAGGTTGAGATTGTACCAATAAAGGTGTGGCAACTAGCACCCAGGGGCAGGAAGGGAGTAAAGATAGGC
>JALVHV010000119.1 GCA_027028845.1 Pyrodictiaceae archaeon
GAGCAAGCGTGGCTGGTACTTCTCTACGAGTTCTCTGAGCTTTTTGCTCCCGACGTACTCGCCGCCCCGGACTAGGTCTAGGCCACTCCTATAAGGCGGGTTGTGGACCACGAGGATTGTTGATTCCATTTTCTCCTCTCCTATCTTCTCGAGTAGAGGGGCCAGTCTTGCTCCTAGTTCCTCGTCGCTGTACTCAAATGGCGTATTGAATGGCGTATATATGGAGCCACCGAGCCCCGTGAAGACCAGGCCCTCGAGCTCAACTATTCTCTCATGAGCCAGGTAGGCGTTATCAAGGCTTAGGCCTAGTGTCTCCCTTGTATCACAGTTACCTGGTACCCAGACAACCGGAGGACCGTGAGATACTAGCTCCTCTAGCACACTTCTAGCCTCTTCCAAAGAGCCGCACGAGGCTAAGTCCCCTGCAACAACAGTTATGTCTCTCCTAACATCCCTCAACGCTCTAACATGCCTCATAGCTGCGTGTACATCAGAGACGACTAGTAGCCTTAGCATCCACGCCACCCCGGTTGCAAAGAGACTACCCGGTAAAGCTTTATCACTTAGCTACATGATTGTTCACAGAAGCTAATAAAGAACCAAGGAGGAAGGAGGTTAACAAGTATGTGTATAGACTAAAAACCCTCGTGACGCCTCGGTGTATAGGAGGTAGCTGAGGGGCTGAGCCCTGCCTTGGCCTGGAGAAACATGATGACAAGCATTGTTGCTTCATCACTTAACACGATAAAGACGAAATGCCTCGAGGGAGAACTTGAGCCAGAGAAATGCGCTAAAGCCCTCATGGCTTCAGCCGATGCTGTTTACTCTCCTCTAAAACCAATAGACTCTGGTCTCGGTGAGGCTCGTCGAGTTGCAAGCATGTTAGCAGCTATAATAGCTAATGCTTTCCTTATACGATTCCTAGAAGAGAGGGGGGAAGAGCCGCTAAAAGACGTACTAGAAGCCCTAAAGAATATCAGAGAGGAGGATCTAAGCAACGAGGTCAAAAAGATTCTCCAAGATGCACAAGTCGCTATTGAGCCGGCTTCAGCGAGCGAGCCTAGAGAGAGTCTCTACAAGGACATAGACGAGTACGTGAACCCTCCTCAGCCAAGTATTCCTAGGCGTAGGCGCCAGCCAAGAAGGCCCGATCCTCGCCAGAGGCTACGTAGACTCATAAGAGATCTTGGGAGAAGGGATCCTATTCTGGCAAAGGCCGTAGCTAGAGCTCTTAGGGAATGGGGACTAAGCGGTTTCTAGGCATACGCAATAATCAGGACTTTGCGACAATAATATAGCATATGTTGTCTCACTTGTTTTGTTCATTTGTCCTGTCTGCTTCTTGTTCTTCCTCCTCAGCTAGATAATCATGTATTACACTTGCAATAGCTATTAGTGCTGATGCAGCAGCATATTCTGTTGAAAGAGTTATCCCTGGCGCTATATCTAGTACTAGGTTAGCAAATCGGTAGACACCCTCTGGTATGCCCTCTCTCGAGCCAAACAACATGTTTATTCTCGGGTAGCGCTTAACCAGCTTTACTATCTCCTCGGCCTTCTTGGATACATGCTCGCCTTCGGGCTCGAACACTATGATTGCTTCGTTGCTCCTAGCCCTAACAAGCTGGTACAAGTCCTGCAAGTATACAGGGACTCTGTGGGTCTTTCTCCCATAGCTCTTTCTCTGAACCTGGTACCTGGACTCTATCCCCTCAAAGACTCCCTCTAGGAACGTTTTTAGTTGGAGAGCGTCGACGAGGCCTATAGGTGCTATGACCAGCTCGCCTACTTCGAAGTTCTGAACCTCTCTCCCTATGCGAACCCCCATAGTCTTACACGCGTCGAGGGGACCTAGGTAAGGCATCTGAACTATAGCTATCTTTCTGAAGAGCTTATAGAGAGGATACTTGCCCGGTCTCATCTTTTTCCATTCTTTCGATCCAGGGTAGAAGGCTATGAATGCCTTGTCAGCAATTATCTCGACCGCGACCACCTTGTCTGGGTATCTCAGGTTAACGCTTGCCCCCGTCGCTTTTCGCACCGCATCGCCTACAATAACGTTCACATCAATACTGGTAAAGCTGTGACGGCCTCGACGCGTAGTTCTGACTGCAAAAGTCTCACTGGAGCTTATATAGTGGGGCGCAAGGCTCGCAGCCACCTCGGCTATCTCCTCGGGCTGAGCAGGTGCACAACCCTCTATGACTAGAACCTTCTCAGCCTCCGGGACATTGGCCTCTATCTCCCTTGCTACTTCGTACTTATCCTTAGAGGGCTTAACAAGCACAAGGCCCTTAAATCCGCGAGGAGAGGGCACAACCTCTGCTGCTGGGTCTATGTCTTGTATATAGCTTGCAGCCACATGCTCCATTCCTAGAACCGTCTTCACTAATATGTAGTCGCATGGACCCTTCTCACTCACTCTACATGCACCTTAGGAAAGCTAGAGATTACTCAACCCCATAGCGAGGAAAAGGGCTTGTGATAACAAAGCTGTTTCTTAGCACTAACTCCTGCTAGAAATAATCAAGTAGAAATATTCGTTACATGTGTAAAATGACTGGAATATACTTAGCGACGCTCGTACATTAGAGGTGAAACTACTACTGCTGGTTGTGGCTTGCCCTCGGGGCCTGGTATGGTTAGTAGCTTTGACTTGTATATCTCGACTTTTCTTATTGGGTATATCTTCTTGGCTGCCTCGAATATTTCGTTAGCGAGCTGGCCGAATAGCATCGCCTTGATTAGCTCGTCTAGAGTCATCTCGGCTGTGCGCTTTGTTATTATTTCGCCCATTATCTTCCTTATTGCTTTCTTTTGGCTTGTCTTGCACCGATACGTAGTGAGCACTACGCCCGTTATTCGTAGCCCGTACCCATCTTTTGTCACAACATTGTATATACCCTGAACCTTGCTGCTCTTCCTGCGAATGAAGCTCTTCATATAGTCCCTTGCGAGCTCGTGGCCTTTAAACCTCGTATAAGCCTTGAGATTCTCCTCGTCTACATCGATTATCTGGAAGTACAGATGGACATGTACTAATGAGAAGTCGCCAGTTATGTCGTAGAGGGTTGTCTCCATTACTCTACCGATTAGCTTCCTCGGGTCATCTGCCGGTGTCGTACCAAGCACCGCGTTCCCGAACACAGGGGGAGCTATTACCTCGTACCACTTCTTTAGACGCCAAGTATCCCGCGCGCCACCGTAGCGGCGACGACTCATTACAGTCCTACCCCCATTCCTCGCTCCTAGTCTGCCTGCTTTAAAGTCTTAGCAGTCTCCTCTATACTCTTTAGCAGCGAGTAAAGGAACTCCAGTATCTCGTCAACAGTGTTTCTCACACTTCCTAGCCTCCGAGTATCCTTTGCCTCCACGACTATGCGGATGTACTGCCCGTCTTGCTCCTCTCTTATAGTTAGCCACGACGGTGCTGTCTCATCATCGGGTCTTATAGCACTGAGCAGTGCTTGTGCCTCCTGGGGGCTACTTGTCTCTATTAATAATTCTACCCGGATTAGCTGCTTATTGTCTGCACTTTTCCTCGTTGATTTTTGCAAATATCGTTCCCTCCAGGTACTCTATGCACCCACGTGACATGTAATCCATGAAGCTCCCAGGGCCTAGTCCCTGGAGCAAGTCCTCTGCAAGGGCTAGGAGACCTTCCTCGGACTCGGTGCCCAGTATCTCTTGTTCTCCTAGGTAGCCTAGTTGTCTGAGAACTCTCTCAGCTATCGGCACGTACTCTCTTCCAATACTTGTTTTCCTTATTTTGACTCGGTTAAGTACGAGGCTTCCCTGCGTATTCCCGGTTATTAGCTCGTTGACTGTCTCTACAATACCTGGGAAGTTCTTTGTGTAGAGGTAGAGGGCTGCAGCCGATATAGCTAGTTCATCCACAGTTATTAGTGAGACTTGTTTGGCATACCCTTTTGCAGCATAGTGTGACAGGACATAAACAGCTTCTCTTAGATCCCGTAGAGGGAATACTTGGCTATAATAGCTTATACCTATGACGTCTGTTGGGCGTCTCGGGCCCTTGCTCATCTTCTTTAGGAGCTCGTATAGTTTCTCCCCAAGTGTCGCAATACTCTGCTCCGGTGCCTCCTCTAGCCTCTTACCAAGTAGCTTTGCTAGGCGCGGATCCCCTCTGAGCAGCTTGGTACATGCGTCTAGGTCGCCGCTTAGCCCCGGTAAATAGGGGTCAAGCGTCCTGGCCATAGCTTCTTCTGTTGCTATCTCTGGCCAACGGAACAGCTTCAGACTAAACAATTCCTCTACCTTGTTTTCAAGCTTAAGCATCTCCGCAATGCTAGCCTCTATCCCAATGAAGGAGGCCTTCTTGCCCCTGTCTAGCCCCCTCCAATAACCAGCTACAAGCCCGTATATCGATGGATAACCAACAACTGTTAGCTCAGAGAATACTGCTGCTGTTAAAGCCGCAATACTAGAATCACTCGACGAGGTCACCGCTATGTGGAGTAGCCCTGGTGGCTTTTCCCCTATACCTATGAGGGCTGATGGTCTCTGAGCCCTTATCTCTTGGGCACCTTGAGCCGGATAGCCAAGGAGGAGTGAGGGCTCGGCTAACTCCCTAGGTGCCGATGCACGAATACTTAGTGTAAAGTCTATATTGTTTTTGAGCAGAACGTTAACAGCTATTCCAGCGGCTAACAGGGAGTCTATTGAGGGGAAAGCATAGATTTCGAGATAGTTGTACTCCTTGAGCGCTGCTCCTACCTGGCTAGCTGCTGGTCTTAGCAGCGCTGCCTCCTTCTCGCTAATAATTTTCTCGAAGGCCTTGTCAAGAGACACTGACTTCCCCAACCCGACTAGGGGACAACGCTGTGGAAGAAAAGCTGTTACACCGAGTCAGAGAAGATTATTAGGCATAGAAAACTTTTAGAAAAGCCTTCGCTGAGCCAAATCCTTACTGTTTCTCGACGACGTAGAGGCCGCCAGCTATCAGTAGCTTGGCTTGCTGTGGATCATACTTCCAGTCGGGTGGTAGCTTGCCTTCACGCTTATAGTACTTGACTATCCGCCTTATCTTTGCCTCTAGGTCTAGTAGACCCTTCTTTGCATGCGTGTCCTTCGGGTGTTCCTCTAGGTGTCTCCTAAGATTAACCGCTTTCTGGATGAGACGGAATAGGTCCTCGGGAACGACCATCTTTATTCCATGCTCTTCTAGTACCTCGGTTATAGTTTTACCCAGTATTGGCTTAACTAGCGGGATGCCGAACTGGTCACGTAGTATAATGCCTATCATGCTTGGGCCGTAGCCTTTCCTAGCTAGGTCAACGATTATCTCCTCTATCTCCTCGGGGTCGTACTGGACCCACTTAGGTATGGCTGGGCTCGCTGGTCTCGTAGAGTGTGACCTACCTTTCTTCCTCCTCTTACCTGCCACTCTACACGCACCTCCGATGCGAGGCGAGCAGGAGCCATCTTTGCGTCCTAGGAGCGGCCCCTGCTCCCCCAGGGGCCTCTTGAGAGACCGCCGTGTGTTCTGGAACCGGGTTATCCTAGCCCTTATAAATAGAGCGGGGCTTGACTACTTGATATCGTGCTCCTTGAGCCATGTGCATAGTTTCTTGGCTGCCTTGCCTCGGTGAGAGAATGTGTTCTTTTCTTCTAGGCTCATCTCTGCGAAAGTCTTCTCCGCACCCTCGGGGACGAATATTGGGTCGAAGCCGAAGCCTTGGGAGCCCCGAGGCTCTCTGGCTATTTCTCCAGATGTCTCTGCCTCGAATACCACTATGCCATCTCTATATGCTAGTGCTATTACCGATCTGAAGTAAGCCCTCCTATTACTTCTGCTACCTAGTAGTCTCAGTACTCCATTGATGCCTATGGTTTTATAGACGTAGGCAGAGTAGGGCCCGGGAAAACCGTTCAGTGGCTCTATGAATAACCCAGCATCCTCAACAATAACTGGTCTACGGAGTAGACTATAGGCTGTGGATGCCGCGAACAAGGCTATTTCTACTAGGCTATCGCTCTGTATCTCTATCTTCGGGGCATCTACGGGTTCTACCTGGTACCCGCACCCGCGAAGTACGTTGTTTATTTCCTCGACCTTGTGTCGATTACCCGTGGCTATTGCTATTGTTGTCCCCATAGTGTCCTCCTCTCAGCCTTGTATCGGCCCATAAGCCTTATCTCTTCTACGAGGCCTAGTATCTTCTCCGTCTTTTCTCCCCTAATGCTGCGATAACCGTCTAGGAATGCCCGGAACACGGTATCCACGTGCTCTGGGTGCGTAGACTCGAGGCTCCGGAGAAAGAGGTGAACATCCACTGCATTATCTCTCTCAGTGCTGTGAAGGGAAGCTAGCCCAAAATCTATTAGGTAGACATGGTCTCCTACGAGAACGTTGCTCGTCGTTAGGTCTCCGTGGCTTATACCCTCCTCATGAAGCTTTGCAGCGTATCGCCCTACTTGCTCACTTGCCTTGATAGCCTTCTCTAGGTCGCCTCCCTCTATGATGCTGCTAAGACTCGGGTACGGCAGATACTCCATCACTATAATAGCCTCTATGGGATCTACATAATATATCGCTGGCGCCATTACCCCTATCCTTAATGCTTCCTTGATTGCACGTACCTCTGCGACTGTCCTTCTTCTACGCAGGAGAGTGTCAAGCTTGCCGTGACGATACTTCTTTGGAAGCCTATGCTTAAGTATTGCTTTTTCGCCGAACCAGTCAATGAGATAAAGATAGGCCTCGGCTCCCCGATGTATTGGCTTTAGCTCTTTCGCTATCTCCACGGCACTTCTACCTCATCTGGTCTCCAGCGCTGCCTAACAAACGACTCATCAATGCTAATGGTTATCCCGGCTAGGTAGTTTAGAAGCCCTACCCACGCGATCATAGCCCCATTATCGCCTGCGATCGGTGGTGGGGGCCAACCTGCATTAGCTGAGTGATAGGAGGCCATGATCCCTATTTTCTCTCGTAGAATAGGACTTGCCGCAACCCCGCCCGTTAGTAGTACCGCGTTTTTCTTCGTGTGTGCAAGCCCTCTCTCAGCTACCTCAACTGCGGCTCCATAAGCGATTTCTCTGAGGCCTAGGCATATTGATGCCTTCTCAGCCTTGCTTCGGGCGCGCTGCCATGCCCGTAGAGCTGCTGTTAGAAGCCCGGAGAACGATACATCCATTCCCTTAACTACATAGGGTAGATCTGCTGGCTCCGTGGCTTCCTCTGCGCACTTATCTACAACATGTAGTCCCTCCACGATATAAGGTGGGGCTAGCCCCGCATCCCTTGCAAAGGTGTCGATGAGATTACCGAGAGCGACGTCAAGGGTCTCGCCGAATACTCTGTATCGCTTCTTAGCGAAAGCAGCGACCATCGTGTTTCCTCCAGAGACGTAGAGAATCACGGGGTCTTGGAACCCCGTGTAGAGCCTACCTACCTCTATATGGGCAATAGCGTGGTTAACAGGGACTAGTGGCTTCCCGTAGTAGGCTGCCAGGCCACGGGCAATCGTGGCTCCTACTCGGAGACAAGGGCCTAGTCCTGGGCCGAGAGCCACAGCCACGGCATCCACATCATTCATGCTTATGCCTGCTACTCGAAGAGCCTCTGCCAACACCTCTGGAGCAACACGAGCATGGTGACTAGCGGCTTCCCTGGGATGTATGCCGCCTTTCTCGGGTCTGTAAGTATCTCGTACACTAGATAGGATGTAGGGAGGCTTTGTGGATGCAACTCCTACGCCGAAGGTATGAGCAGTAGACTCTATACCGAGAACAAGGACTTCGCTGTCCCAGTCGAGGAGGGGGTAAAGAACCCGTGGATTACCTCTTGGCTTCCCTAACGAACTCGGTGTGTCCACATTTACCACAATGCCACCTCGGCACAGGGTACTTGTGAAACGCCATGAAGCTTCCGCAGCGTGGGCATATCTTGTTCTTCCTCTTTATTGTGCCAGTGTTATAGTCGTATTCGTATAGCCTGTGCACGTATAGTTTGAGCTGCTTCTCGGCCATCCCTGCTCACCCAGAGCTGCTACGTGGATGTTCTTTCCTCTTATACGCTTACTCCTCCATTTCCTCGGGCAGCTTGTTTCTCTCAACGATGTACTTTGGCTCGAACTGTAGTGCTCTCTCAGCGCTATCGTATACATGTACCTCTATCCTGCTTACTCCCACGCCATACTCTGACTTAACGCTCCTTATGTAGAGCCTCTTAACATCAACGTTGAGCGCTTTAGCGAACTGCATACGTAGCTTCATCCTGCTCGGCGTGGACTTACCCACGTGGATTATCACAGCATCTATCTCGCGGCGTTTTATAAGCGGGTTATACCAGTCCTTAGTCACGTAGACCTCGTAGCCCTCGCCCAGGTCTACTTCCATCTTCTTAGCTCCTTTCGGTATAAACATCTCCACGACTTCACGTGGTATTTGCTGCGACAACTATTGCTGCACCCCGCCTAGCTCTATCTAGTTACCCCGCACCAAGCTTGTGCGTGCCGGGTTTATTCCTTTTTACCTCTCCGAGCCCTGGTTGCATGGCTCAAATAATGATAGGAGATAGAGTACGCTCCTCTTGTGGTACTCGTCGACGCGGATATCTACTGCTGCACGGCCAGGTAGCCCATAAACAACGTGCACGCCTATGGGCGCAACGAGTACAGACACTAGGGCCAAGAGATCCTCTTCCCCGACAACGCGTATGGCTACGCGTTCCTCGCTACTCGCTACCGACTCTAGAGCACTAACTGCTTCATACGAGATGGTTGAGCGGGGATTATTCACAACGAGTTCTCTATAGCCACCCAACCTGGGGCATTGTGTTTTTCCTCTTCGCTCAATGCAGTCAAAAATACTTATCCAGGGACGGATACCCACGCTAACGAGATCCCGTGTCACTCTGTCGCCGACGCTTATGATCCGCGAGTACCGTAGAGAGGCGAGCTGCTCGGCCCCGCTTATTAGGTGCGAACGTGGAGGCGGGAGAGCTAAAAGCGGGCGAAGGTATGCTGGGAGACAGAGATCGTTATTAAAAAGTCTTGCGAGGTACAAGGCCTATCTAACCTTTATAGCATAGCGACCCGGTTTCTCAATGCCAAGGCTCTTCGCGATACGCGACTTCTCGGGGTCAAGGACTATTATTGCTCCCTCCCAGTCATCGCTTAGATCTGTTGAGCCGCAGACAGGGCAGCGGGTTGCCTCGCGTGGCACTAGGCTCTTACACTTCCTGCAGGCTTTAAACGGTGGTAATCGGGCCCGCCTCGCACTCATTTAATAATCACCTCTCTGCCGCAATGCTGTTCAAGGGTCACTGTGCTTGGCCAGCTGTCTTGGCTTCTTCTTTCCGCCTATACCACTCCGGTCTACCTAGGTATGGCTGTCTCAGTGTTAACTGTATTCTTGGCCTCAGCGTTGGCTCAGTAGGCATGGAGACAGAGACTACTCTCGCACGCACAACGTTACCTATTTCTACTATTTTCCTAGTCTTCTCTCCTATCATGGCCTTCCTTTGCTGGTCAAAGATAACCCTATCATCCATGAGTTGCGTGATGTGGGCAAAGCCCTCGATAGGGCCAAGGTTTACCCAGATACCGTATTGCTGGGCATTAACGACAACACCCTCAACAACCTCCTTTACCCGGGGCTTAAACGCTAAGACACTGTACTCTGAGTCATGGTAGGTAGCACCATCGCCTGGTAACAAGCGTCCCTCCGGGTCAACGTCGACATCGAACACTGCTACTATGATACCCATATCAGGGTGCACGAAGCCCACATAACGCTCTGTTAGAACTCTGAGAGCCGCCTCCTCTAGCGGCAAGCCGAAGAGGCTTGGTGGAATCCTTACGACGTCCCTAACCCTGTAAACAACGTACAATGTGTCACCCTCACCATGGCTCCCGGGAAGCATGCCACCTAGGAAGTGCCGCTGTTCGTACAAGGGGACCGGGAAGTATTAAGCATAGATGCTGACTCGGAGGCCAGTACTTATAAGCTTGTCTATGCCTCGAGCATTAACCCGTGCCGTGAGCGCCTATAATATATGTTTGGAAGACCAAGCTCTCTTAGCCTCCTCCTGAGCTCGTTATCAGCCGTGGCGACTATTGCGTCCTTGAGCCTAGTCGCAAGCTCTATTATAGCATCGTCCGCTGACAAACTCGTCTCAATTACCCTGCACCCTCTCTTCTCCAACGCCTCGAGAGCCAGCCTAGCTGCGCGGCGCTGATGAAGACTCTTATCGCTTGACTTCGCGATTCTCTCTAGCTCCTCAACGACGCTTCGAGGCACAATGCATTCAGGCTTGGATAGGAGAAGTTCTTCTACCTCATCAAAAACCTGGACACCATTGTAGAGAAGCATGAGAATACTCGTGTCGAAAATCACTCTTCTTATTCGCGCACTATACCCCATCCCACGAGCCTCCAGCGCCCCATGACCTGCCTCGAAATAGCGACGCGCGCACCATCCCAAGCAACTACCGGCCTTCGTAGAGCTACCTCCATTTCATCCCTGGTTAGCCTCGTTATTACTCCGAGGGTCACAGCTGTACCGACTGTAAGCATTACTATCTCACGCTGCCTCATAGGCGGGACCTTTACGAGCTCCTTGGTCCCAACAACTCTCTCAAGCATCTTATACTCTATCCTAAGAGTATTCATTACTGGTGGGACCTGTCCCGGTTTACCAACAACATTACCTACAAGGTTATCTGCCTTGGTTATCGCTGGGTCAAGCTTTGTGCCGACCGCCACAAGGCCGCCTGGTCTAGCCTCTTCTACCTCGAGTTCCCCGAAGCGCAGACTCACTACCTCGGTAACTACTGGCTCGTATCTTACGCGTCCACGCTCCTCAACACGTATACCGGGAGCTATCTCTATCTCGTCGCCTACGCGTAGCACACCCTGCATCAAGGCACCTCCCACAACGCCGCCTCTTAGCTCCTCTACCGGGGTGCCCGGCTTGTTAACATCGAAGCTACGCGCAATGAACATGAGCGGGGGCTTGGAGGGATCACGCTTAGGTGTTGGCAGGAAGTACTCCATAGCCATGAGGAGAGCGTCGATATTTACTCTATGAAGAGCGCTCACGGGTATTATTGGAGCGTTCTCCGCGAATGAGCCCTTGAGGAACTCCTTTATCTCCCGGTAACTCTCCCGGGCACGCTCAGGTGTAACAACATCAACCTTGTTCTGCACAACGACTAGGTCATGTACACCCACTATGTCAAGTGCAACAAAGTGTTCACGAGTCTGCGGTTGAGGACAACGCTCATTCGCAGCAATAACTAGGAGAGCACCATCCATCAAGGCTGCTCCGGAGAGCATCGTGGCCATGAGTATCTCGTGGCCAGGTGCATCAACGTAAGAGACCTTGCGCAACAGCTTAGGAACGGTGCCCTCGGGGCAATTCTCTGGGAAGGGCTGATAAGCCTCGGGAGGCTCAGCTCCCTCACAGTACCATATTTCGCCCTCAGCATACCCTAGCTTGATGGTCATTCCTCTCTTAAGCTCCTCGCTATGCTTAGCTGTCCACACACCAGTCAATGCCTGCACAAGCGTTGTCTTACCATGGTCAACGTGGCCAGCTGTACCAATGTTCATCTCTGGCTGGCGGCGTCGCTGAGCCTCAATCTCGTCCATATCGAACTTAGCCACAGCAACCACCCCGGCATCATTCGCTAGGATAAGCACCCCTATAAGAACAAAACGAGTATGCAGAAACCGCTACCTAGTCGGCCAAAAACAGAGCCCGTATACCTATTTGAGGAGCTTGATCCGGAAAAGACATGTCCTATGGAGCCATGGAAAACAGCTAGGGCAGGTTACTCGCTTACTTCTTCTCCTTCGGATATATTATTACCGTGTTTATCTGAACAGTGTCGTGCGTTATAGTGTTGCCTCTCACTGTTTTCCTCCGGCGCTCACCCTTCTCTCGTGGATGGAAGCCCGGCGGACCCGACAGGAGAACCTTCTTCTTTACCGGGCCTGGCAGAGTTGGTAGCATGGGGAACCCGCTGTTATCGCTCCCACCCCTTATCTTCAGCTTATAACCACTTAGGCCTACCAAGGAGCCATCGAACTGGTCGCCTATCTTTAGTCCTATGAGCTGGTCAGCCTCTGGGCTCGTTATTGTTATTTGCCAGGCCTTTGCGCGGAATGCTACACCCTCGGCCTCCTCGGCTCCCACTGCGTCGCCCAGCCACTCTAGGCTCACGCGTACCTCGTCAACTGGTACTGAGTCATCCTGTACTACGCGGCACGTGTGCTTGATCTTCTTCTCCTCCTTCCTTATACGTATCGTTATTATGCCGTGCTCTGCTCCCAGCTTCTTAACGAGTTCAGGGTTAACCTTACAGATTGGGAGCTTTCTCTGCGATTTCTCGTCGTCGCCGAATGGTATTTCCTCGTCTCCCTTTATCTTGACCTTAACCTCTGGTATATCTGCTCCAGCTTTAGGGTCCGAAATCACTACCTTGAATTCGGGCACAGCTCTACACCCCTAGTGGGTTCATCCCCGGGCCCTTCTAGAGGCCCAGCATCCCCTTCGCAGCAAGAACCAGTACCGGGTTAAAATAACTAGTAGGCCTCGAGGATATTCTGGATGTTCATTGAATGAGTTGATGAGTTGCCCGAATGGGAACTTTAATTAATTGTATGTAGCAGCGAGCTTTAGTATCTGGGGAATTGCTGCAATGGGTGCGCAGCAAAGTAGCGGGCGGGGAAAGAGGCTTAGGCAGCCAATAGTCGTTGTGCTTGGGCACGTTGATCACGGAAAGACGACGTTGCTTGACAAGATTAGGGGGACTGCTGTTACTGCTAAGGAGCCTGGGCTTATAACTCAGCATGTTGGTGCCAGCCTTGTGCCTGCTAGTGTTATCGAGAAGCTCGCGGAGCCGTTGAAGAAGCTTATACCGTTTAAGCTTGTCATACCGGGGCTCTTGTTCATAGATACTCCTGGTCACGAGGTCTTCACTAATCTCCGGCGCCGTGGCGGAAGCGTTGCTGATTTCGCTATACTGGTCGTGGATATTAATGAGGGGTTTCAGCAACAGACATACGAGTCCATAGAGATTCTGCGCCAGAGACGCGTACCCTTCATCGTCGCTGCTAATAAGATTGATAAAATACCTGGGTGGAGGCCTCACCCTGACGAGCCCTTCCTCTTCTCCTATCGTAAGCAAGCACCTAGGGTCCAAGAGGAACTCGAGAGACGCCTATGGGATAACGTGATCGCTAAGCTCTATGAGCAGGGATTCCAGGCTGATAGGTTTGACCGCGTGAAGGACTTCACGAAGATGGTGGCTGTTGTCCCTATCTCGGCTAAGACTGGCGAGGGTGTTCCAGAGCTCCTAGCTGTTCTTGCTGGGCTTACTCAGCGCTACCTACAGCACCGCCTTCGCTTCGCCGAGGGGCCCGCTAGAGGCGTTATATTGGAGATTCGGGAGCAGCCTGGCCTAGGCACCGCGGCTGACGTCATAATATATGATGGCGTGTTGCGCAAGGGCGACATAATAGTAACGGGTGGACTTAATGGCCCAGTAATAACACATGTAAGAGCCTTGCTAATGCCGAAGCCCTTGCAAGAGATACGCGTAGCTAAGAGGGAGCTAGAGCCCGTTGAGGAAGTCTATGCGGCATCAGGTGTACGCATTGTGGCTCCAGGGCTTGAGGAGGCTGTGGCAGGTGCCCCATTACTAGTTGCAAGGGACGAGGAGGAGGCCAAGAGGCTAGCCACCCAGGTTATGAAGGAGATAGAGTCGTTGAGGATCAAGACGGATAAGGAGGGCGTCGTAGTCAAGGCTGACACGCTTGGAAGCCTCGAGGCACTTGTGGAGACACTGCGTAGGAGAGGCATACCTATCCGATACGCTGACGTGGGCCCCGTGGCTAAGAGGGACGTGATAGAGGCCGTGGCTAGCAAGGAGATAAACAAGTTCTATGCAGTCATACTAGCGTTCAACGTGAAAACCCTCCCAGAGGCAGAGCAGGAGGCCAGGAAGCACGGAATCAAGATATTCACGCATAACGTGATCTATAGGCTTCTCGAGGACTTCGAGAACTGGTACAAGGAGCAAATAGAGGCCGAGAAGAGGAAGGAGTTAGAGCAGCTAATTAGGCCTGGAAAGATAAGAATTATCCCCGGCTATGTATTTAGAAGAAGTAACCCAGCAATAGTTGGTGTTGAGGTGCTCGGCGGAGTAATAAAACCCGGATACCCCTTAATGAGGGAGGATGGTAGGCGCATAGGAACAATAATGCAGATACAGGACAGAGGAAAGACTGTGCAAGAGGCTAGAGCCGGAATGGCCGTCGCTATATCAATTAGGGGCCACGTACTCGTCGGCAGACATATAGATGAAGGCGACGTGCTTTACACAGATATACCGGAGAAACACGCTATACTGTGGCAGACAAAGTACAGGAATGAGCTAAGCGACGACGAGAAAATGGTTCTCAAAGAAATATTAAAGATTAAGAGGAAACAAAACCCCGCCTTCGCTATAACGCTCTAGGCACTAATAACGTATCCCTGCCCCATTTTCTCCCCTGGGTCCGCCCTATTGTTGCGAGAAGTCAGCGAGCTAGCTAAGAGAATAGAGCGTACTATTGAGCCCCTAAGTGCTATAATTGCTGGATCCGATGCCGAGAAGGAGGTAGCGAGCACTCTAGCGCAGCTCCTTGAGCAGCTAAGTGGGATAGAGTACCGAGTCGAGAACATCTACGTTAGAACCTGGACACCAATCAAGGCTTCCCTTAGTGTTTGTGGAGCCGAGTACCCTGCAAGGCTATGGCCCCGGTGCACAGGTGGCTCAGAGGTCATTGAGGCACGGGTGATTGGGCTCGAGGAGGCTTTAGCCGATTCTCATAGTCTGCAGGGATATGCTGTCCTAGTACCTTTATCCAGGGTTGCCGAGCTGCGCTCTATTTACTCGCTCCTAGCTAAGCGTAGGCCAAGTTTACTAGTACTACGCGGCGACAATGGAACCAGGCTTGCGCTTACCGAGGCCCCATTTACCCTGACTCATTTCTGTGCAGCAGGTATCCCAGTAGTTTCTGTTCCCGAGAGAGTTGCTAGAGGCCTCCTCAGCTGCGGGAAAGTGAAGCTAATCTACCAAGACGAGCGTGGCCAGGCTGAGAGCCCTCTTATAGAGGCATGGAGTAGTAGGGGGAAAGCTTCGTTACTAATAACAACCAGCGTCGATAGTCTAGGAAGTCCTCGGGGCCATGTCTGGGGCCTCGTAGCTGCGCTGAGTCTTTTCGCGGAGCTTGTGAGAAGCGGTATAGGCGCTAGACTAGCCATACTTCCCGCGAGCCAGCTTGGTGACCCGGTTCATCCAGGCTATGTGGTAGGGTATGGAGCGAGAATATACTCGAAGATTCTGGGAGAGAATCCTCTCGGCGACACCATCGCGTTGTCGGTACACATCGTGCCGAGCAGCGATGTCCCCGGCATAGTGCATCCGGCTTACCTTGGGCTAGGGAGGGGCAAACTCTTAGAGAGTTGGGAGGAGCTTCTATGGAGTAATGCTACGCCATTTATGCTACAGGGGTTCCCCTCCATTATCCTAGGTGTATCGCCTAGCCATGGCAAAGAGAATCTGGAACCGGTAAGAGGCCTAGTAGCGTGGCTTAGAAGCCTAGTAGCTAATTGGAGCAGCTTAGTTGATAGCTGTACCGGTTTCTTCTATGCTAAGGCGCTCGAGAGGCCGGTGCCTAGGCTTCATAATGTTGTGTATAAGTTTAGACGTATTGCTGAGAAGTCCATTGACCGAGGAGATTTTCTCAGCGCTGTCTCGGCCTGCAGGGCTTTGATAAGGGTTGCCTATCGCGTCATGAGCTTGTATACCGGGATGCCTAGGCTCGGTGTTGTCCTATTTCCACCGCTTGGCTGCATCGAGGAGGGATTACGGGATTGCTATGACGTCGAGACCGGTGCACGAGTTGTACTAGGCGAGGAAAACCGGGATGTGTACAGTGTTGCTGCTAGTTATCTCGTTGATAGCCTAGAGAGGGTCTACGAGGAGTACTATGTGCGAGGTTTCTTCGCGAATGGATCCCTATAGAGTATTTCCTTCGCGATTTCCCTCGCTAGCTGCCATGATATTAACCCCTTGCTATAATCCACTAGTTTCTTCGAATACTCATCACGTGCTGTCTCAAGCCCTATGCGTATGTATCTCTCGATGCCCCGGGCCGGGAGCCAAATGAGAGCGTCTAAGTTAATGCTTGGGATACCAGATATTAGCGATACTTTTCCCCATGCCTTGGCAGCGAGGCCGCGTAGTCGCTGAAATATAGTATCGGGTGGTGCCTCTACTATACCCGAGGTGGAGGAGAGTAGAGCAACACGTCTATCAACAGGTAGTGGTATCTTGTCAGCATTCTTTACCTCTATGCCTAGTGCCTTGAATGCGTAGTAAGCCATTTTTGCTGCAAAGACTATTGTCTTTTCAACGGGCTTTGCGCCAAGGCTTCGGGATATGCTCTCTACGAGGAGCCATAGATCTCTATACTTATCTGGCTCCATGTATATCGCGCTGAGGAGGCTACTTGCTTTCCTTATCCTCGATATTTTCTGCTCTCTCATCATCTTATTGCCCTTGCTTTGGCCAAGGAAGCCCTTCATAAAGGAGTATATGTCTCTAGAGCATCCATTGATTACAACGTATTCTGCGAACTCTGCCCAGTACTTTTCTCCCTGCAAGCTAAGCCTATAACTGACCAGCGCGTTTGCAACGACTAGCGCAACACCGCTCTCCCCACAAACATTAAGGATTTTCTTTACAGCAGTATATTGCGGGTCATTCAGCTCTATCATGTACACAGCATGGCGCGGCACCAGCGCTAGCACATTGCCTAGGCGCTTTATGCGCTCCTCGTTAAGCAGCACGCTCATGCGTAGCAGCCTCTATGAATAGTTAGGCTCTATACCCGCTCTAAGCCCTAAGGGTAATAATTCTTAAGGAGAAAGACTGCTATAACCAACTTGCAGAGGCCGGTGATGACGAACACCGAGGCAGAGCCTTGCTAAGAGGCTATGAGCGGGGTCGGCGTCACTGAGGCCCCAGGCCAAACTATTACCCCCTGGCCTCGCCGAGTAGAGTAGCAGTAACAGCTTATGCCACTGTTCAAGGAGCTGCACCACCTAGGGGGAGGGATTAGGGATGAGGAGCGTTATAGTGACACATACCGATCTAGACGGCGTGGCAGCTGCTGCCATATACTTACGACTACTTGGTGGCGAGCTAGGCGTGGACACCGACATAGTGTTTACCGAGCCATATAAGCTTCACAAAACTCTCAACAACTTGCCAAGAGGCACTAAGAGACTAGCTATAATGGATCTTGGGCCCAACGCTGGTACGTTTAACGATATCGTGCATAGGCTCAGAGAGCTTAGGGACCAAGGCATCATTGCTGAGTGGTATGATCATCATAGGTGGAGGGATGACTGGGTAAGGGAGCTAATATCCCTTGGTGTAAGAGTACACATTGATACCTCTACCTGTGCTGCAGGTGTTGTTGCCAAGTATGCACCTAGCGAGCTTGGCGCCGAGATAGACGAGTTCATCGAGAAACTTGTCTCCGCTACTTGTGCAGCTGATCTATGGGTCTGGAATGATCCCTGGGCGCCTAAGCTTTACCGCGTCGTAGGTAGGTACAGAGGAGCGAAGGCCGATGAGTGGCGGCGTAGGCTCGTGAGGGGCTTCTCGGAGGGTTCTCTCTGGTGGCCTGACCTAGATGAAGCGCTTGATGAGTATGTAAGACGGGAGCTTGAGGGCTTTGAGAAGAATTTGCGACGGGCACGCTTACTAGAGGTGGATGGATGCAGAGTAGTCTTTGTATTGAAGGAGCCAGGACCCCCTAATACAAGTATACTTGGAAATAGTCTCTTGTATCGCTACCAAGCAGACATCGCCGTCATAGTTAGGAAGCGGGGTACAGGTCTCAGCCTTCGCTCAACCAGCGTCAATGTACAACGACTAGCCTATGCCCTTGGGGGAGGTGGTCACCCGAGAGCTGCCGGAGCCCCACTCAACCTTGGCCTACTTAAGAGAATTCTCTCCACTATATGGCCGGGCATAAGGCTGAAGCATGCGCAAACCCTTGTTACAAACGCGTTGAGGTCTCTTGGAGGATGCAGCGCGTTACGGGAATAGACCTTGCAGCCAAGTCTTCTAATCCCACCGGGATAGCGGTACTCGATATTAGGGAGAGGAGGTTCTTAGCCATAGGACATGTATACACCGATGACGAAGTATTAGATGTTGTAGCATCGACTAATAGCTCGATAGTAGTTATTGATGCTCCCCTCTCCTTCCCGCCTAGAGGAGCTGCTTTCCGCAAAGTAGAGCTAGAGGCCATTAGGAGAGGAGCTAGGCTCTTACCCCTAACAATACCCGCTATGAGGATACTCGTTGAGAGGGCCATTGGGCTCGCTGCCAGATTACGACGACTAGGGGTCTCTGTTTATGAGACTCATCCATGGAGTGCACTAAGGCTAAGCGGGTGCTCGTTGAGAGAGCTCTTAGAACGACTCAGGATAGCTAGCATCGGGAAAGGGCTTAGTAAACATGAGAGAGATGCTGTTATTGCTGCTTTGGTTGGGCTTTGTGTGCTAGAGGGTTGTGCTGAGCGCTTTGAAGCAGATGGTGATGTCCTGTTTTTGTTGAGGAAGATTTGCTGAAAAGAATCTTTAACATGTGTAAAAGTAACACTGAGTATACTACAATATCCCGGATGAGGGAAAGGAAGGACTTAAAACCCTCTCCATCGCAATACTTCTACCACGGTGAAGAAGGCTTGGCGAAGATTCGCGTCTGGATCGACCGAGACCAATGCATCGCTGACATGGTATGTGTAAGCCTCTGCCCCGATGTATTCGAGATGAGCGAGGAGGACGGAAAGAGCCAGATCGTAGCCAAGTGGCGTACTGATCCAAACAATGTCGCCGAAGGCGTCGTCCCAGAGGACCTTAAGGACTGTGTACAGTCAGCTGTCGAGAGCTGCCCAGTCTCAATAATACACATGGAGGAAATACAGGAGTAACCCTCCTAACCCTTAACTCATATAGGAGATAGAATGTATTTTTCTAGCGAGAAAAATAACACTTACTCCTCCTTACCTTTTCCATTTGGCTTCCAGGGTGTATTAAATATCGCGTAAATCTCCTTCGCTCTAACCTCTCCTATACCCTCGACCTTCATCAGCTCAGCGATACTCGCATTAGCTATATTCCTCAGTGTACCAAAGTGCCTTAGGAGCCGCCTCGCTAATACAGGGCCAACAAGTCCCTCAGCAACGTAGAGTATCCTATCGTTTAGGCTGAGAGGCTTCTTCTCGACACGTAGCCTAGCTACACGCTTCTCCTCTGTACGTCCAAGAGCCTTAGCCTTAGCCGCGAGCCAAGCAGCTGTAGACTCCTTGTTATGCGTCGGTATGACCGGTATACCCCAGTCAAGGACGAGTTCGTCAAGTACCCGGAGTATTGCTGCCATATTCCACCTAGTCCTCTTCTCTATGAGGCCAAGCCATCCCTCGAGAATTATTACTGGGCGAACTCCATCGCGGCGAGCTGCTTCTGATAAGCGCTTAGCCTGGTCCCATACCCTATTATCTCGCACACTATTAGCGAAGTCGAGAACAGTTTTACGCTCAACAAGGAGTGCTTTCGAGGGCTCACGGGCAAGGAGATAGTAGTCGCCCGCCTCTAGCTCCATAACCGCTACTCTAACTCCTTTCGCGCGAAGCTTCTCAACAATATCTCTGTTCTTCGCTGCTTCTCGCGAGTCAATAATTATGTCTACTGGCGTGAGTAGTTTCTCCGATACTATTGGCAAATCCCTATAGCACCCCGTTGTGAGGAGCTAAGGCTTCTTACCAGGAATATAAGCGCCGAGACAAAAAGAGGTATGATTACCACTTTCAACTAGTACCGTGAAGTAATTAGAACCGAGGTTATATTGTTGAAAAATCTCTGCTTGTTTATTTTTCTTTCTTTTTATTCTCGAGGCACTTCTTTATAGTATTCCTGAGCACATAATGTAGTATTCCGCCGTGTTTGTAATACTCGACCTCTACCCAGTTATCGAGTCTCGCTATTACATCGAACTCTATCTTTGTGCCATCTGGTCTCCGGGCTATGACATGTAGCTTCTTGTGCGGCTCGAGGCCCTCGCTTATACCTATAATGTCGTATACCTCGTCTCCTCGCAAACCAAGCGTTTTCGCGTTCTGGCCTGGCATGAACTGTAAGGGAAGAATGCCCATACCTACTAGGTTGCTTCTATGTATTCTCTCAAAGCTCTCAGCTATTACTGCCTTGACGCCGAGGAGGTAGGGGCCCTTAGCTGCCCAATCCCTACTGCTCCCAGCGCCGTACCGTTTCCCAGCTATGACTATTAATGGGATTCCCTGCTCCTTGTACCTCATTGCTGCCTCGTAGACCGTCATTATTTCCCCAGTTGGCCAGTATATGGTATAGCCTCCCTCCCTATCAACGAGGAGGTTCCTTATCCTTGGGTTAGCGAATGTCCCACGCATCATTACCTCGTGGTTGCCTCTACGTGCACCATAGGTTCCGAACTCGGAGGGCTTGACACCGTGCTCTAAGAGGTACTTCCCAGCAGGGCTATCAACGGGTATGGGGCCTGCTGGCGAGATGTGGTCTGTTGTTACCTTGTCTCCTAGCATTACCAGTACCCTTGCACCTATGATGTCTTTTGGCTTTGGTGGTTCTAGTGTGAAGCCTTCGAAGAATGGCGGTTTCTGTATGAAGGTTGACGCTGGGTCCCATGCGTAGAGGTCGCCGCTTGGGGCCTCTAGTTCCTCCCACTGCTTAGTACCCTTGTATATGTCCTTGTAGATTTTCTTGTATAGCTCGGGGCTTATGTACTCTCTTATCATCTTCTTTATCTCAGCCGTGCTAGGCCATATATCCTTGAGGTAGACGGGCTCGCCGTTGGGATCATAGCTTATTGGCTCCTTCTCGGGATCCCAGTCTATTGAGCCCTTGAGGGCATAGGCTACAACGAGCATTGGTGAGGCGAGGAAGTTGCCCCGTGTTAATGGATGTGTTCTTCCCAGGAAGTTCCTGTTACCACTTAGCACCGAGACCGCAAACAAGCCTTGTTCCTTGATCGCTTTCTCGACCTGTGGTATTAGGGGACCGCTGTTACCTATGCAGGTCATACACCCGAATCCGACTACATGGAAGCCTAGAGCCTCAAGATACTGAGCGAGTCCCGACTGCCGCAGATACTCTACTACGACACGACTACCCGGCGATAGGCTTGTCTTAACCCATGGCTTCCTATCTAAGCCTCTCTCTACAGCCTTTTTGGCAACGAGGCCCGCTCCTATCATGACGTGAGGGTTCGAGGTATTAGTGCAGCTAGTTATCGCGGCGATAACGACAGCGCCATGCGGGACCTCGTACTCGCTCCCATCGAATGTTAGCTTTACTCCCTTCTCTGGAACCTCAATGCCCTTCTTCTTGGCTTCCTCCAAGTACTTCGAGAGTATCTCTTGGAACCTCTTCCTCGCTTCCCTTATCGGCACCCTCTCATCGGGGTGTGCCGGGCCAGCAATCGAGGGCTCAACACTGGATAGGTCGAATTCGAGCTTGACGCTATACTCTGGCTCTGTTTCCTCGCTGTAGAACAAGTGTTGTAGCTTAGTATACCATTCAACGAAGCGCACGTAGTCGGGGTCTCTGCCAGTAAGTCTTAGGAACGCGAGTGTTTCCTCGTCAACGGGGAAGAACCCTGTCGTGCTCCCATACTCGGGGGCCATGTTGGCTATAGTCGCTCTATCGAAGGCTAGGAAGTATTTGAGCCCAGGGCCATAGAACTCAACGAACTTGCCGACAGTATCTGCCTTCTTCCTAAGAAACTCTGTTATAGCGAGAACTATATCAGTGGGAGTCACGCCCTCTCTTGGTTCGCCGACGAGCTTTACGCCTATTACCTCTGGTAGAATCATGTAGTAGGGCTGCCCCAGCATCACAGCCTCTACTTCGATACCACCGGCCCCCCAGCCGAGAACCCCTATGCCATTGATCATGGTGGTGTGTGAGTCCGCGCCGATAACGCTATCGGGGTAGGCTATTTTCTCGCCATTCTTCTCCGATAACATGACTACCTTTGCTAGGTACTCCATGTTTATCTGGTGTATAATGCCCTTACCCGGGGGAACGACCTTTAGGTTAGCGAAGGCTTGCTGAGCCCACTTGAGGACACGGTACCTCTCCCGATAACGCTTAAACTCAAGCTCCATGTTCTTGTATAGCGCATAGGATGTGCCGAAGTAGTCAACACTTATACTGTGATCGATTATTAAATGAGCAGGTATGTGTGTATCAATTATGCGTGGGTTGCACCCAAACTCTGCCGCTACATCCCTCATAGCGGCTAGGTCTACTACTGCGGGCACACCAGTATAGTCCTGGAGTATTGCGCGAGAAGGCATGAACGGAATTACCTTTGATCCCGCGCCACTAGGCCATGAAGCTACCGCCTTTACATCCTCCTCGGTTACTGTTTTCCCATCAAAGTTTCTGAGGACATTCTCTAGCAGCACTCTTATGGTGTAGGGAAGCCTATCTACCTTAGTTAGCCCTAGCTCCTCGAGGCGGTCAAGGCGATAAACAGCGACCCTGCCGATAGGCGAGTCGAGAAGCTCCTTAGCGTTAAAAGGGCTAGACAACCCCGCGTTGCACCTCAGTATCCCTTTCAAGTACTTTTGGGTATCAACGGGGTTTATCAAACTAGTTGCGTTGAAACGTACAAATGGTCTACCCGTAGGCCGGGTAAAAACACTATTAATCTATCAACTTAGCTTGATATGCTTGGAGAAAAGAAGGGTGACCCGGTTTTGGCCGAGTATGATTCGGTTACGGATTTCGAGCCACGATTCTCAAAGGTTAAGCCACCCGAGGAGGGCGAACGAATAAAAGTGGTAAATGGCAGGCTAGTGGTCCCCGATAAACCCATTGTAGCCTATATAGAGGGGGATGGAATAGGCCCCGAGATAGTAACAGCTGCTCGCAAGGTAATTGATGCAGCCGTTGAGAAGGCCTACGGCGGAAAGAGAAAGATAGTTTGGTGGGAGCTCTACGCTGGGCACAAAGCTATGAAGATCTATGGCGAGCTCTTGCCGGAGGACACGCTTAACGGTATAAGGTACACACTTGTGGCTCTCAAGGGCCCCCTAGAGACGCCGGTTGGTGGTGGCTACCGTAGCCTCAACGTCGCTATAAGGAAGGCCCTAGACCTATACGCCAACATTAGGCCAGTGTTTTACTTCGGTCAGCCAGCCCCCCATTGCTACGCCGAGCACGATAACTTCGTAATATTTAGGGAGAACACCGAGGACCTATACGCCGGAATAGAGTGGCCAGCCGATAGCCCAGAGGCCAAGAAGCTACGCGAGTTCCTGAAAAAGGAGTTCGGCATAGAGCTACGCGAGGATGCAGGCATAGGCATTAAGCCGATATCGAGATTCGCTACCCAGAGGCTCATGAGGAAAGCCCTCAGATGGGCTATAGATAACAAGAATAGGATAGTAACGATAATGCACAAGGGCAACATAATGAAGTACACGGAGGGCGCGTTCCGGCAGTGGGCATACGAGGTCGCGACAACAGAGTTCCGCGACTACGTCGTCACGGAGGACGAGCTATACAGTAAATATGGCGGAAAACTACCTGAGGGCAAGATACTGGTAAATGACAGGATAGCCGATAATATGCTCCAACAAATAATAACGAGGCCCTGGGACTACGAAGTAATAGTAGCACCAAACGTAAACGGCGACTACATAAGCGATGAAGCAAACGCCCTAGTCGGTGGCATAGGCATGGCAGCAGGAATGAACGCCGGAGACTACATGGCAGTAGCCGAGCCGGTCCACGGCACTGCGCCAAAATACGCGGGCAAAGACCTAGCCAACCCAACAGCAGAGATCCTAAGCGGCACATTACTAATCAAACACATACTAGGATGGAGAGAAGCAGCAGACTTAATAATAGAGGCCATAAAGCGCGCAATAAAGGAGAAGAAAGTAACACAGGACTTAGCAAGACACATGCCAGGAGTAAAGCCACTCAAGACAAGCGAGTATACACAGGTACTAATAGACTACATAAGAGAGGCCTAATACCTGATCCTCTTTTTAATAATATTAAAATTTATTACTATTCCTGGATAATTTCCGAATTAACCGAAACAATAAAAAAGAAAAAATGATAGTGTTATAGAGGAGATAATTCTTATCTCTTACAGCGTTCCTCTATAGGCTTGTAGACTAGCCCCTTAGGACCGTCATAGTCCTCCTTGGGCCTTATTATCTTATTATTAGTCACTTGCTCTATGTAGTGCGCTGTCCATCCAACAACCCTGCCTATTGCGAATATCGGTGTATAGAACTCCTTTGGTATCTTGAGTAGATAGTACAGTGCGCCAGTATAGAGGTCTATGTTGCTTGGTATTCTCTTTAGCTCCCACATGGTCTTCTCTAGCTCATTTATCATATCAAGGAACTTCTTTGCCTCGGCGCTCGTCTCTGCTAGCTTTTCTAGCCACTCACGTAGCACATCCGTCCTTGGGTCGTGGAGCTTGTAGACACGGTGACCGAAGCCCATGATCTTCTCGTGGCGCTTAAGCTTCTGCTCAACATACCACCTAACGTTCTCCGGCGAACCTATCTCGAGCATCATCTCTATTGCTTTCTGGTTAGCGCCGCCATGTAGCGGGCCTTTGAGTGCGCCTATAGCGCCTGCTATTGCTGAGTACATATCGCTCAGAGTCGAGGCTATTACTCTTGTAGTGAATGTTGATGCGTTGAAGCCATGATCCATGTAGAGAACAAGGCTTGACTCAAAAGCCCTAGCCTCAACATCGGTCGGCATGTCCCCGCCACGTATCATTCTGAGGACATCCTTTGCATGATTGAGCGATCTATCTGGCTCAATTACGCGCCCGTAGCGGGAGAGGAACCACCCGTTTATGAATAGGAGCGGGAGCTTAGCTATGATGCGGATAGCTCTCTCATATAGCTTATCTATGCTGAGATCCCCGGCATCTGGGTCGTACATGCCGAGGAGGAGTAACCCGTACGAGCCATAGAACATCGGGTGGGCAAAGGGCGGGATCTGCTTAAGAGCATCTATTACCTTAACCGGTATCCATCTCTCGGAGTTGAGCTTCTTACTAAACTCTTTTAGCTCGTCCTCGCACGGCAATTTACCAAAGAGAACAAGATAAGCTGCCTCCTCGAAGGTTGCGTGTTTGCCTAGGTCATCTATTCTGTATCCACGTATTATGGTTATTTGGCCCTTCGGGTCAACATAGGATATCTTAGTAGTATCCACTATAACATTAGCACAGCCCTTAGGAATGCGTATATATTGGGGCTCGGCTTTCTTCTCCTCCTTTTTTAACTCGGGCTTTTGCTCCACCATTCGGTACCGCCCACTCTAAGACCTCCGTGTAGTATTGGTGTTGCTTCCTCTTAATTAGTGTTTGTATCCCACTATAAATAAACTATTATCAT
>JALVHV010000120.1 GCA_027028845.1 Pyrodictiaceae archaeon
TCTCCTAGTCCTCCACGTGGCCATGAGGCTTGGCGCACCACTAGCTACCTTTGATAAGGACCTAGCCAGGCTTGCTAGTAGGTACAGAGTCCCGCTTCATCGCTGCGGCACGGACCCAGGGCGTCTCGGTGAATTCATCTCGTAATCCTAGATCCCTGGGCGTGGCGGGAAGCTCTCCACGTGAAGCCTACTTGTCAAGGTATCAAAGCTTATCTAGGGGGTGCCTTGGCCAGCCCTAATCCTTTAACCGGAACACTGTACTAGCTTCTCTATACCCGTGACTCGGGGGACTGGCATAGGCCTTGGCTCAAGCCAGTAAGACGGCGAGCACTGAGCTAGCCCGAGGAGTCTACTTCTACTCATGCCCTAACTGTGGTGGGCCCGCGGGCGATGACAGGCTTCACCGCGGGCTCCCCTGTCCCCGCTGCCTCGAGGAAGAATTTGCAGCCGAGTCAATCCTCGATGTGGCTGAGGCTCTGCGTAAGCAGGGGAGGCTCCGCAAGGGTAGCCCCCTGGACTACTATGCGCGTATAGAGAGGGAGGCAGCCCAGGTAGAGGCTCTCTTCGAAAAGGCCACTGGGAGCCGACTCTGGAGCGCGCAGCGAGCATGGGTCAAGAGGGTTCTGAAAGGGAAGAGCTTCGCAGTAATAGCACCGACCGGTGTTGGCAAGACTACTTTCGGCGTATTGATGGCAGTGTACTTTGCCGGCAAAGGGGAGAAGAGCTACATAGTTGTGCCGACAACGCCGCTCGTGAGAATGGTTGAGGAACGTGCCCTCAAGATAGCTGATGCAGCAGGTATACCAGCGAGGATAATAGCTTTCCATAGCCGGTTATCCCATAAGCTTCGCCGACAGTACCTCGAGAGGCTCGAGGCAGGGGACTTCGATATACTGATAACTACTAGTCAGTTCATGCTCCGCAACATAGACAAGATACTTGGTTACCGGGAGAACTGGGGTAAGTGGTTCCGATTCCTCTTCGTAGACGACGTCGATGCTGTGCTCAAGAGCGGTAAGAGTGTCGACGCAGTCCTCCGCCTCGCAGGCTTCGATGAAAAGAGCATAGAGGCCGGCTGGGAGCTACTCCGCCTACAGCGCCAAGTAATCTACGAGGCGCAGCGTGCACAGAAGCTCTTCGAACAACGCCTAGCAAGGCTACGAGAGAGGCTCCGCAAACGAGGCCAGCGAGTGACAGCTGAGGAGGTCAGGAGGCTGCGACAACGAGTCTTCGAGGAGGCATTGGCCCCGCTCTACAAGAGGCTCGAGGAAGTCCAGAAGCGGATAGAGAGGGCTCGTCGCAGAGCAGCAGTACTTGTTGTGAGTAGTGCTACTGGAAGGCCTCGCGGGAGTAGGGTGAGGCTGTTCCGGGCCCTAATGGGGTTCCAGGCAGGGGCCTCTACGGAGACTATAAGGAACATTATTGATGCCTACACGTACCCCGGCCCCGAGGGTATGGAGGCCAAGGTGCTAGAGCTCGTTAAGAGGCTTGGTGGCGGAGGCCTAGTATACGTACCTGTTGATAAGGGTGCTGAGTACGCTGAGCAGCTAGCAGAGTACCTTAGGAACAACGGTGTAGCAGCGGAGGCCTTTACCTCGCGTAACCAGGCAGCACTCGACCGTTTTAGAAGCGGCGAAACCGAGATCCTAGTAGGTGTAGCGATATACTACGGTGTTGCTGTCCGCGGCCTTGACCTACCGGAGAGGATTCGCTACGCCGTATTCGCGGGCGTGCCCCGGCTAAAGTTCAGCGCGCGATTCGAGGAGCCCCACCCAGTTAGCATCCTACGTGCCCTAAGCGTACTCGTAGAGCATGGCCCAAGAGATGTGCAGGAGAGGGCTCAGTTTCTCCTAGCAAGGCTGCGCAACATTGTACGCAGGATAAGCCAGGCAGCACTGATGAAGATAGCGGAGGAGCTGAGAAGCGGCCAAATAGTAACGGATTATGCTAAGGAGTTCCAGCAAGCCCTCGAGTGGATACGCGAGACCCTCCGCCGCGAGGACGTGTGGGAGGCGCTAGAGCAAGCAGAAGACATAGCTGTTGTACGAGCCGAGGGCAAGGCCTACATACTCGTCCCCGACGTCGCTACCTATATCCAGGCCTCGGGTAGGACAAGCCGCCTCTTCGCAGGAGGCATAACCAAGGGCCTCAGCGTCGTGATAGCTGATGACCAGCGCCTCCTAAACGGGTTAATGAGGAGGACTAGGTGGCTAATAGAGGCCGAGTGGCGCCGCTTCGAGGAACTAGACCTAGCCAAGATCCTGCGCGAGATAGATGAGGACCGGCGCCGCGTAAGAGACATACTCGAGGGGAGGATAAAGCCAGAGTTCATGGAGCTAGTCAAGACAGCACTACTCATAGTCGAGAGCCCGAACAAGGCTAGGACAATAGCGAACTTCTTCGGAAAGCCATCCTCTCGGCAAATAGGCCCGCTCCGCGTCTACGAGGTATCCACCGGGGACTATGTGCTCCTAATAGCTGCTAGCGGGGGCCACGTCTACGACTTAGTAAAGCCAGCCACGCCCTCCGAGAGAATAGAGCCCACATGGCTCCTAGACGTCCTAGAGAACAGCGTAAAGGGCTACGAGTGGAGAACAGCCCGCAACATCCATGGAGTCCTAGTTGCCCCGAAGGGGGAGAGACGCTACCTACCCGTCTACGCTCCCCTTGCTCGATGCTTAGCTTGTGGCCACCAATGGGTAGTTGATCCGACCAAGTATAACCCGGTTACGGGCGAGGGCGAGCTACGCTGCCCTGTCTGCGGCTCACCGCTCGTGAAGAACAGCTGGGACATCGTGGAGGCACTCCGCGACATAGCTAGCGAAGTAGACGTCGTGATGATAGGCACGGACCCTGACACCGAGGGAGAGAAGATAGGCTGGGACCTAGCAAGCCTCGTCAGGCCGGCCGCTAAGAGCATTGTGAGAGTAGAGTTCCACGAGATAACGAGAAAAGCGATACTAGAGGCAATACATAACGCGAGACCCTTCTACGAGAAACTCGTCGAGGCACAGATAGTTCGGAGGGTAGAGGATCGCTGGATAGGGTTCACGTTATCCCCCGTGCTCTGGACAAAGTTCTGGCCATGGTTCTGCGAGTGGAGCATACTGGCTAAGCACCGCCAC
>JALVHV010000121.1 GCA_027028845.1 Pyrodictiaceae archaeon
TAGCGTTTGAGGGATCACCGCATGGTCCCCATTTGCAAGCATAGCACCACAGCTTATGTGACCAGACATTAGCGGAGCAACTACTAGGCAACACGCGAAGACCAAGACGACGAGCTATCCTAGCTATCCTTTCCTTTAAATCATTCTCAATAATAGTTACCTGGTCCCTGCTGGAACGCGGTAAACGGGGAAGCCTCCTCCTAATCTCGTTTACGTCTACTATCCTAGAAGCCTCAAGCCTCCTCAATATCCCTGGCGTAACCCTTAGTGATCCAAGAACAATACTCCTTATACCGTGCTCCCGCGCCTTTGTCAGAATATGTTCTGCCTCCTTATCAGTAATACCAGGTATAATGGGCCTCATAAACAGTGTAACACTGATGCCGCGCCTGGCTAGTTTCTCTGCAAACGCCATTCTTTCCTCGGGCGAAGGCGCATTGGGCTCTAGTATCTTGGCGTATCGGAGAGTAACTATCGTAACAAGTATGTTTATGTCGGGGTCAACGCTCTTCACGAACAAATCTATTTCGTCGTCACTTAGTGTGGCTTTTGTTGAAAGCTGTTGAGGATTCCCAAGGTGTTCATAGGTGTATTTTAGGTACTCTAGGGCTCTCTCTTTGGTTTCCTCGAGAAAAGGCTCTGTAACTGAGCCAAAAGCTAGCAACGTGCCCTGAGGCCCCGGGACAAAGTAGGGGTTAGATAGGAGCGCGTACACTAGCTGCTCTCCGCTCAATGGGTAAGGAGATGGCTTTAAGGGAAACCCCATGTCAGGGACGTAGCAGTAGAGACAGCCAAGGTTACACCCTATCCCGGTATGTATTGTCATTCCACAAGGTCTAGGCTTTCTCCTTGCGTGATGATCTTTCTTTGCTGCCTCTAATTCCCTCCGTGATAATCTTGACTCTAGGCGGGAGAGCATAGTTCTTTTAAGCTTAAGTAGCTCTTCTACTCTCCTAGCAAGACTCAGCGTCGTTGCTTTCAACTCTATCGCCTGTACAGGGTTTAGTTCCCGGGCTAAGTGATTAGGGAGGGTTGATGGGTTATTGTGTTCAAGGCCCCAGTACTTAACTGGCCAAAACTACCACGTATAAGGGTTAGAAACACCTTCGGTAACAAGCTCGAAGACTTCGAGCCGCTAGAACCAGGAATAGTGAGAATGTACACGTGCGGCCCAACGGTCTATGATTATTCTCATCTCGGTCATGCTCGTACCTATGTAGCTTTTGACGCGATTAAGCGCTACCTAGTACTTCGAGGATACGATGTTATCCATGTACAGAACATCACAGACATAGATGATAAGATAATCAACAAGGCCAAGGAGACTGGCCGCGACTGGAGAGAGATAGTTGACCATTACTCGCGAGACTATATGAATATGCTTAGTAAGCTAAAAATACACATAGACATACATCCTAGAGTAACCGAGCACATAGATGACATAATAGAGTTCATACAAGGCCTCATAGACAAGGGATACGCCTACGTAGCACCAAGCGGAAGCGTCTACTTTGACGTGGACAAATACGAGGACTATGGACAGCTAAGCGGACGCTTCAGCCCAGAGGAATGGAGACAGGAAGAAGACGTCCTAAGGGAGAAGAAGCACCCCTACGACTTCGCGTTATGGAAGGCCTGGAAGCCAGGGGAGCCGTACTGGGAAGCACCATGGGGAAGAGGACGGCCTGGTTGGCACATAGAGTGCAGCGTAATGTCCTCAAAGTACCTTGGCCCCCAGTTCGACATACACGGCGGTGGCCAGGACCTCGTGTTCCCTCACCACGAGAACGAGAGAGCCCAGAGCGAGGCATTCTTCGGCAAAAAGCCTTGGGTGAAGTACTGGCTCCACACAGGCTACCTAATGATCAGCGGGGAGAAAATGAGCAAGAGCCTCGGAAACATAGTAGTCTTTAGAGAAGCGGAGAAGAAGTGGGGAGCAATAACGCTACGAATGTGGCTCCTAAGCGCGCATTACCGTGCACAACTGGACTATAACGAGGAGGCACTGCTACAGGCAAGAAGCAATCTTAAGAGGATAAACGCGGCCTACGAAAGCTTAACGAGAATGCTCAAAGAGGTAACGCCTTCTGGCAGGCTAAGCGAGGATGAGCTCGTCGTTGCACAAAGGGTGCTAGACCTTTACGCGGAGTTTCACCAATCTATGAGTAATGACTTTAATACATCAGAGGCTCTTGCAGCAATACTACAGCTAACGCGTGTAGTAAATAGGGATATTGTACCCCGAGAATACTATACCGCTGGCATACTGGCTCTGAGGCTCCTAAAGGAGTTCAATGCTGTGTTCGACGTGATAGAGGAAAAGGCTGTAACGGCTGAGGAGACTGAGCTAAATAAGCTCATAGACCTTGTTGTACGTATACGCTCCGAGCTAAGAACAAGGAAGGAGTACCAACTAGCTGACTGGATTCGCTCCGAGCTAGCCAAGCTGGGCATAAAACTATACGATTACCCAGGCGGGAAGACTATGTGGAGAAGAGAAGCCTAAAGGTACGCAACGAGTCACAGCTTACTTTTACTCTTTTAGAGTCGTAGCTCGTGCTTCTTAATCCTAATAACGTGTAGTACATTTTCGAGTATCTTTTCCCGCGACTCTAACGACGCTGAGCCATCAGATAATCCTTTAGCATAAATGTAGAAGGCGCGCTGCCACGAACGCGGCAGCTCGACCACCGCTACTGGATTCCACCCTGGTATAGGGAAATCTAATGAAACTATTATTGTTCCCTGCCTGAGCTCTTCTTCAAGCTTTGGCCTAAGCTTTTGATTAACGCTTGTCAACAGATACATGTAAATTAGGTCTGCATCGCTTAGGCTTATCTTAAAGAAATCGCCCTCAATAACCTCTACGCGGCTCGCTAAGCCTTTCTCCTCTATAGCCTTTCTAGCCTTATCAACGAGGTCTTTTCGAGCCTCAACGCACTTTACATGAATACCTGGAAACTCCTCTGCAAGAGCAATAGCTACTCTGCCATCGCCGCAGCCAATATCATAGACCGTATAGCCGCTGGGGATACTGAGCAAGGATAATAGCGCCTTAATTACCTCCTCGCGTGTCGGTACCCAGGGCACAGAAGGCTGATAGTTCCAATACATGTCTCTACGCCCAACCACTCCTTCAATATTACCGTACATTAGCAGAGGGTACCAAAAACCTATCCCGGGATCCTATGTAGTAAGCAAAAGACCAGGGGCTACACCGTTGGAAGGAGCAGCTGCCTTACCGCTACCCAAACTAGCAGTTATTGGCTTCATACTACTCTTCATAGGCATATTGCTCATATTTGTTGGATTCCTCTATGCGGCGCTAAAATCAGGAGGCAGTAGCGAGGCTGGAGGAGTGATAGTGATAGGACCCATACCAATAATATTTGGTACGAGCGAAAGAGCAGTAAAGATAGCAGTAATAGCAGCGATAATACTCATGGTACTGGCAATAATCTTGATGCTTCTCCCCTACTGGCTTCTTCGCGGCAGCATTAAGCCAACATAGTAGTTGGACGCATCGCTCCGGAGGCCATGTTTCCCTTAAGGAAATGCTACGAGGAGAACGATAATAATGGAGCATTCAACCCTATACGTGTCGGGGGCTAAAAGACAAGATGAATACGAAGGGCTCTATCGAGAGCTATGTCGAGGATATACTTATTAGAGCTGATAAGCGCGTCCTAATGGCTCTATCACCCACGTATCGCTGCATGATCCTCGTCCTACGCCACTTAGTCCACGGAGCAAGCACTCTTAGCGATATAGAGGCACTAGTTGAGGGTAGGGGAATAAAGTGCAAGAGTCTCCAAAAAGCCATAGATATTCTTGCATATTTTGACTTCATAAGATGTACTAGAGCTAACGGCGATAAGCGGTGCGAGTTAACCAGTCTTGGTCTTGAGATGGCTTCGGCGCTCTATGAATTTGTTGAAAGTCTTCGGTCATTCGTGTATGGCGTGCTAGATGGGACAGCAAGCGATAACGATATTGTAGCTAACTTGGTAACAAGTATTGCGAGTACCGTTGGGTTCGTTGAATCCTATATAGAGGAGCCTAGTCTTGCTCCAATATATGTAGCTATACATATGTATATTTCGGGGCTTGCGGCGCTCGTTCTTGCCTTGTTATCAAGGGTTGATGCGCGTGTGCTTAGCATAGTCAGAAGCTTCGGATTTGAAGAAGCTGGTGTGGATCGTGGGCATTAGGAGGTTGCTTAAATAGTGTTCTTATAATGGACATTACTAAGCTTAATTTTTACACACGTTTAAAACACTATTAGGAAAGGAGTCTCAGAAATCTAAGCCAATAACTTCTCCTCAACGGTAATACTTATCAAGAACAGCAAAGTAAACTTAAAATAGGGTGAGACAGATGAGCGGTCTAGACCTAAAAGTACTATACGAAGACGAAGAACTAGTAGTAATGAAGGCGCCGACAGACGAGGAGCTTATGGAACTAGTCTACAAGTTCATTAGGAGCAAAGGCCGGCCAGTAACATGGAAGGAGCTAAGAGAAGCCTTTAGCGGAACAGCAGGCGAGGACAGACTAAGAAAAGCACTCATTAGGTTAAGGCAAAGCGGGAGAATAGTAGAACTAAGAGGAGGAAGATACGCTACCCCTGACATGCCGGGCGTCCTCGAGGAACTCGAAGAGCGCAAGAGACGAAGAATACTAAGAGAAGCCCTAAGCCTTGAATGGGGTACTAGAATGGCTAAGAAGAGGCCGCGTGGTGTAATAGCGAGGCCACAGACGAACTAACCCTATAACTTTTCTAGTCATACATGTATATTGTAACCCTATACCTAGGGAGACAAGTGCCTAGCAAGGCCTCTAAGACGAGAAACAAGTTACCGGAGCTTCTTCTCCTAGCAAGGCCTAAGCAGCCCTTACGTGTTAGAGTAAAGCTTCTCGAAGGACTCGCAATACTAGAGGGCGAGGATGGCTCCATAGCTGTTGTGCCTACGAACCAGGTATGTATTCTAGCAGAGAGGCTTAACCTGATAGTAGAGGGATACAAGTGTAGCTAGTAGTTTAGTTGAAGTATTAGCAATAATTCTTTTAGCTAAAGGTATAAAAACCGGCTTAAGGGCCCCTCGTAACCGGCTGAGGATGAACAATTTCCAGTAAATGCTGAGACCCCTGTGAAGACCGTTATGGAGGTATAGTGGCTATGACAGAGCTAGTCATCGATAAGGATACGTCGCGTACCGAGAACAAAGACTTCATAATTGGTAGGCATGTCTACGGTAACTTGTATGGTGTACGCAGAGAACTACTAGAAGACGAGGATTTCCTACGTAAACTAGTCGTAGAGGCAGCAAGAGCAGCGGATATGCACATAGTAGATATGAAGACATGGAAGTTCCAGGGCTACCATGGCGGTGTCTCAGTCATAGCACTTGTGCTCGAAAGCCATGTATCAATACATACGTGGCCAGACTATGGCTATGCAACCGTTGATGTATATACTTGTGGCCCACGTGGAGATCCTTGGCGCGCCTTCAACTACATAGTTGAGCATCTAAAGCCCAGGATTTACAAAGTGCATTACGCTGACCGTAGTAGCCTATTAGAAAGCGGTGCAGAGAACTAGCAGCAAGTTTTGCACCTTCTCAAACCGTTGCAGGAGAAACTGTGCCTAGTTATTAGCGCTGCCTCAGAGACGGCCGCGGCCTCGTCACAGCCTCTAAGAGGGCTCCATGAAACACGGTTCTTCATCGGCTGCAAACGTTATTGGGCCTGCTCTATTATTTCAGCGATATTGTTGCTCTACGTGGCGCATAAACTCCATCACGGTTATCCCTAGTACTTCGTCGCCTCGAATCCTAACCACTATGTTGTCCCCTACTAGGATAGCTTCTTCGGCCTCCTCCTCGGGCTCAGCAAAGTGTATGTAAAGAGTGTCGCTCTGCTTATCATATTCGATTCGCATCTTCTCAACATCTCTTATGAAGAGCTTTCTCGGCCTTCTCTCAGCAAGTTGCTCCACAGTATATCCCCCGCGAGAGAAATTGCTACAAGGCGTGTATTATCTAAACTTTTAGGTATGGCTCTAGGCTGATGCTTCTTCGGTATTTTCTGGTGTGTTGCATCCCTTGTTATCAGCGTACGCTCTCACTAGGTCTCTTTCAGTAATGATCGCTCTTAGCTCGCCATTGTCTAGAAGTAGTACAGCTCTCTCCGTTACAGCTAGGATTATCTCAGCCACATCTCCTATCGATGCATCATCGTAGCCCAGCATTGCTGCTGGCATAGCATATGTCTTAACGGGCTCCAGCAGGGTCTCCGCTCTCGGTCTCTTCACTATAGCTCTGAGAAGCGACGACATTGTCGCGATATAGTACTCGGAGTCCAGGCGGAACGGTATTCTCCTAAAACCTTGTTCTAGCATGAATCCCAGAGCCTCTATGACGGGTTCCTCGGCCTCGCCGGTGACAACGCTAGTGGAGGCGTAGTCCCTGGCAGGCTTATCTAGGTCTAGAAGTTCAAACCCGGTGTCAAGCTCTGTGTAGGCGTACAGGATTCTGCCACTACTATCTACTCGGGGAACAAAGCCGATATTCCTAGTAATCATTATCTCCACTGCTCTACAGAGACTATCCTCGTGCATTACTATTGGTGGCTTTGAGACTATCCTTGATACCGGTGTGTTCAGCACCGCTAGCATATCCGCTTGCTCCAGGGTTCCCGCGTCCTCGAATGCTTCTGCCACGTATCTCCCAATATCCTTCACAGAGAGAACGCCAACAAGTAGCCCATCCTCTCCCACTACAGCTGCGTGGCTTATCCCACGTGACGCGAATAAGCGAATAGCTTTACTAATCGGGGTACTAGTGCTGATTACTTCGTAGAACCTTGTTTGCAGACCCTATGCACCCCTCCTATAAGCACAGAGGCTCCGTCCTAGAATACTCTTTTTGCCTAGGAAGAACTAATACTCTTCCACGAGAATAAGGCACGAGAGGAACAATGGGTGAGAAAGCATGGAGGATGCCCTAAGGAAACAGATACAGGAGGGCCCAGATTACGTGGATATAGTTCTCTACGTCAAGCCGGAGTCAAGCTTCACTGGGTTACGCATGGAGCTAGGCGAGCTAGTATTTTACACGGATGAGCCGCCTATAGAGGGCCGCGCAAACGCGAGCCTAGTAAGATTCTTCTCGAGGCTACTAAGGATACCCTCCTCACGCATAGAGATAGTACATGGTGTACGCTCTAGGACTAAGAGACTAAGAATACACGGAGTCAGCGCCGAGGAAGTCATGGCAAAGATAATAGAGGCTCTCAGGGAGTCCGAGAAGGCCTAAGCAGCCCACATATAGTAATTAGAAGAGGTTGCTCTTCTGCCTCCTGGGGCTACTGGTATGCCTGAGCCGGAGCACAGCTGGCAAGTATACAACCTTACGCCGTACCGCGTCCTAGGCGCTAGCCTCCACGAGGCTCTAAGAGAGCTCGGGGTAAGCGAGGACGAGAAGCTCATCGAGTACATTGTAGCAGAGTCGCCGCGCCCCGAGCTAGGAGACTATGGAGTACCCATAGCGAGGTTTGCGAAAAAGCACGGCCTAGACCTACAAGTACTTGTTGAGAAGACCACCGAGAAGCTAAAGAGGTATCCTCACATAGCTGACGTTAAGCGCGTAGGAGGCTACCTAAACATAGTCATAGACGCCGCCGAGGCCTCCCGAGCAGTCTTCAACGCCGTGATTAGAGACGGAGAAAACTACGGCCACGTGAAGACAGATACACCGCTAAGAATAGTAGTTGAGCACACCAGCGCCAATCCCGTTCATCCCCTCCACATAGGCCACGCGAGGAACGCTGCCCTAGGCGACACTCTTGCACGCCTACTGAGGGAGAGAGGCCACAGGGTCCAGACAAGGTTCTATGTCGATGACATGGGTAGACAAGTAGCAGTACTAGTCTACGGGGCAAAACTCCTCGGAGAACCCAGGATACCGGAGGGAACCAAGCCTGATCACTGGCTAGGGTTACTCTATGCCCTCACGCACACACTAGCAGACATAGAGGAGCTGAAAAAGGAGCTAGAGGAGCTGAAACGGGGAGACAACCTGGACAAGTACCACGAGAAGCTAAGGGAGCTCGACGAGCTAGTAGCAGCGGCCTCGCGGCTACGCGAGAAAGCCCCAGAGCTCTTCGACAAGCTAGCAGAGGCTATCCGTGGACGCGACCCAGAGAAAGAAATACAGGAGATAATGAGGAGATACGAGTTCAGGGAAGACGAGGAAATAGTAAAGCTAACAAGAACAATCGTAGAGAAGTGCCTAGAGGGCTTCAAGCAAACACTACGGAGACTAGGCATAGGCTTCGACCAATGGGACTGGGAAAGCGACCTAGTATGGAGCAGCCTCGTAGGAAAAATAATAGAGAAGGCAAAGTCAACGCCCTACGCGATAACCTATAAGGGTGCCCTAGCACTAAACCTACAACCACTCCTAAAAGACCCAGTCATACGCCAAGCCCTAGGAGTACCAGAGGGCTACGAGGTACCACCCCTCATACTACAGAGAAGCGACGGCACAACACTCTACACCACAAGGGACATAGCCTACAGCATAAAGAAGTTCAGCGACTTCAACGCAGACAAAGTCTACAACGTTATAGCTGCAGAGCAACGCCTACCCCAACTACAGGTAAGACTAGCACTCATAGCCCTAGGCTATAGAAAGGAAGGACTAAACATGCACCACTACGCATACGAAATGGTAAACCTACCAGGCAGGAAAATGAGCGGAAGAAGAGGAGAATACGTCACACTCGACGAGCTAATAGAACAAGCAATCACGAGAGCACGCCAAGAAGTAGAGAAGCGATCACCCCACCTACCACCCGAGGAGAAGAAAAAGATAGCAGAAGCCGTAGGAATAGCCGCGATCAGATACACCCTAGTATCAGTCTCAGCCCCCAAGCCAATGACATTCGA
>JALVHV010000122.1 GCA_027028845.1 Pyrodictiaceae archaeon
AGCATGTCTACTGCCTTAGGAGTGAAGTAGCCATTGGTTACTATGGAGCCGTAGAGCCCCTCCTTCTTGGCTAGCTCGAAAACATCAAGTAGGTAGTCGAAGAGGGTTGCTGGCTCATTGAAGCTCGCGCAAAGGCCCTCGTCGCCGCCGCGCAGTGCTTCACGGATCAGCGTTTCTGGCTCAACTACTGGGTCCTCTGGCCCCGGGTGGCGGAAGCTTAGTATGTGGTTCTGGCACCATGGGCAGTAGAAGTTACAGCCCCAGCCAGAGAAGGTCAGCGCGGTGCTATTGGGCCAGTAGTGGAAGAGGGGCTTTATCTCGATAGGCCGGCTCTCGATAGCACTTAGCCTCCCGTAGCCTAGGTGGCGTAGCTCGCCCCTAGCGTTCACGTAGTTGCCGCAAGCACCGCGAGAACCCGGGGCTATGGGGCATCTTCTCTCGCAGACGAGGCATTGGACGAAACCAGGTTTACCGGGTAGGGATCTCCAAAGCCTAGCCCGGGGACCTATTTCCTTCTCCACGCTAGTACCCCTTTGTATGGTATGGATTCTGCGAGCCTCCTATGCTTTAACGCTAACAAGAGTGCACGAATAGTAGGCGATAGCGCTGAGTACGCTCTCTTGCTACGAGCATAGCCTAGTTTCTCAGCAATCCTTGCAACAACCTCATCCACATAGACCGGGTCCTCACTTGGGCCAGGTAGGACACTCTCCACTAAGCGCAGCATTGACTCGATCTTTGAGAGGTTGGCTTCAACTAGTCTATGAGCCTCTCGCTTACCAATAGCTACCTCCCCGTGGCCTGGCACAAGCGCATCAATATCCAGGCTCTTGATCTTGTTGAGGCTCCCCTCAAGCCATAGTGTATTAGTATGGTAGGGGAGTGGTGTCTTCTCTAGATAGTCCTCGCCGAGCACAGTATCGCCTGCCACTAGTACCCGTGCATTCTTTGTCTCGGCGAGGTAGACGAGGTGGCCAGGGGTATGGCCCGGTGCTGCTAATGCCTCAACTCCATTGGCTACCTCGCCGGGCTCGAGGAGTATATCAACTCTTACTCCTCTCCCGACGAAGTACCTTGTAATGAGCTCCTCGTCTATGGGGCCAGCCCACCCGACAGTAGCCATCTGGTTAATTGCGGGATTCTCCACGAGAGGTAGGCAGTGCCGGGGAGCAGCAACGACTATGCCCGAGCCGCGGTACTCATGAGCATACCTAAAGTGGTCGGCATGGCCGTGTGTTAGTAGCAGGAGGCGTGGCTTAGCTGGGAGCCTTGCAAGGGGGAGAGAAACGTCAATAACTATGTCTCTGACGATGGTTGTATTTGTTCTCATATCACCTACACATACTAGTACGTCCTCTATCCTTGTACACTTGTTCACTGCGTTGAGTCACCCCTAGCCCAGCTATACTGCTGGTAGTGATTCGGTTGGCTTGTTACGAAAAGCGGATTAGTGGTGCTGAGGGAGAAAAGCCTTGTCCTAGAGGTGTAATTATTTTGTATCGCGACGTGCTTGGTTGCCTGGTACGCTACAACAGCACCTTGATGGCCGATACTCCGGTGCCCTATAGCTTTGAGTGCACAGTTGACGTAGACGATGCAGAGAGGTACAATGATATTACGATGGTTGCTGAGAAAGCAGCCACGTTTCTAGCAGCCACTCTTGGCGCTGAGCTAGAGATAGGTATTGATAGTGTTCACTGGGAGTACATAGGTAGGTGCTTCAACCTCTATGCATATCCTCTGAGAATCGGGAATGAGTCGATTGGCGAGCTGAGGGTAGTTGAGAGCGGGGGCTATGTGGTAAATGTGTCTGGGGCCCTAGAGGCAGGAATTTCTAGCAAGATTAGCAGCATGGTTGCCGAGAAGCTTAGGACGGAGAAAGTGGTCAGGAAGGGCAATACAATAGACACGGTTTTTCTAGAGCCGAGAGGCTCTAAGACAGCACCTGGCCAGGTAACAGTACCTCGCTTCATAGTTTATGCTGCCGAGGGAATCCCCGAGATAGGCATTAATGAGTGGCGGCTAAGGATAAGCGGCGAGGTCTTTTCTCCCAAGACGCTTAGCTACGAGGAGCTTGTTAGGCGTAGCAGGTTGCTCAGCGAGTATGAGTTTCACTGCGTCACGGGCTGGAGCACAGGAAAGCACCGGTGGCGGGGTGTGCCTCTCTCAGAGCTACTAGAGGAAGTAGGCGTGGCTAGCTCGGCTAAGTGGCTAGCGGCCCGGAATCCATGGGGCTATGCAAGCATTGTCCCACTGAGCATCGCTACTGAAGAGGGTGCAGTGATAACACATGTAGATGATAGGCCTTTAGCAAGGGAGCATGGTTTCCCCGCTAGGCTCTTCTTCCCAAGCCTCTATGGCTGGAAGGCGGCTAAGTGGATAACCGAGATAATACTCATCAACAGATACGAGGACGGGTTCTGGGAATCGCTAGCTTACCACGAGAGAGGCCTAGTAAGCGCCGAGGAGCGCTTTAAGATAAGGAACCCGGTAATAGCCTCAGCAAGAAAACTAGTAGGAGAACCTCGTCGCCTACCACCAGAGAGGAAGGGGATGAGGCAGTGAGGGTTCTCGTTTTATCAGATATACACGGTAATGCTGACGCGCTAAGAGCAGTGCTTGAGCATGCTAGGAGCTGGGATGAGGTATGGGTTCTAGGCGATCTCGTGGATTATGGCCCGGAGCCACACACAGTAGTAGATACGATTAGGGAGCTTAAGCCCGGGATAATCGTTAGAGGTAATCACGACAACGCCGTCGCTTTTGGTGTTGATTGTTTCTGTGACCTGAGGATCCATGAGCTCAGCGTTTATACCCGGAAGAACATATCGCTAAAGCTACTAAGCCGTGAACAGGTGAAGTGGCTTAAGTCGCTGCCCATTAAGCAACGAATCCAGATAAGTGATCACGTGTTCTACATTGTTCATGGATCGCCTCTTAGCCCTCTATATGGTTATCTTAGACCCGATATGTCCGAGGAGAAGATCCTGGAGCATTTATCGGTTCCTAGTATGAGGCTTGGGAAGAGAGGACGCCTAGTCAGCGCTGACGTAGTTGT
>JALVHV010000123.1 GCA_027028845.1 Pyrodictiaceae archaeon
CGCCCACACAGGTGCCTAGAGAGCCTAGCACGGAGCCCGCCAGGGCCGCAAGCGCTCCCAACGTAGACGTAGAGGCCTGGGCCTAGCACGAGACGCTGCCCAGCAATCACCAGGTCAGTGCTGCGGCCTAGCTCTAGGAGCAATAAGTAGAGCCCCTTACCCAGTGAACCGGGCACCCTGCCCTGATTCCTTCGCGTCATCCCGGCCCAAGTCCCTGGTGATTATCTACTAGCTGGCCGATGCTTATTGAGCACGTCGCGGAGCTTTGCCAGGGCTTCCTCGTGGTCTCTAGTCCAGGCCCCCTTCTCCTCTAATATTGGCCTAACGTGCTCCTCCACGATACCCGTTATCTTCTCAACTAGGTAGGTGATGTCCTTGGCTGCTTCTTCTCGGCTCCTGTACTTGCTCAGCTCTGCATCGGGATCCGGGCCATGGTACTGGTAATCGTGTAGATCCAGGGCCCTATCAGTTAATGGACCATAATACGGTATCCTTACGTGCTCCTCGACGAGCTGGCCTAGCGCCTTGAGCCTCGTACTCGGAACCCTTGTCACGGCTCTTTCGAGGAGCCACTCCCTCTCCTCCTCGCTCCTCGCTGCACGCGCTACTCGGTCTATATGGAGAGCCAGTATCGCTGCTGTTAGCGCCCTCCACGCCTGAAAAACCTTCCCAGCAGCGTTCCTTGTATAGCCCCTTGAGAGAAACTCCAGGCCCAGCAGCGACTCAAGCAAAGCCTCTAGGACACGAGCAGCGGCATATCCTACCCGGTCTCTCCGAGGCCTAGGCAAAGGCCTCTCCAATAACTCTGGAGCAGCCATTCCAGCACAGCCCAATTGGGAACTATACTTACTTGATAACGGTTCTTAACCTTCTCCCGTACCGGCGTAGAGGTAATTATTCTCTTTCTCGGCCTCGATTCTCCTAGAAGAAGTTATCAGCCTTGCAACTTCCACCGCCCTTTCACCGTCTACGCCAAAGGCTTCGCGAAGGCTCATTGGTACGCGAGACAAACTATTATCCTTGCCCTTAAACTCTGTGCGTGACTCTTCACGCATAGTTGCTCCTCCCTAGGTACTATTCCCCTTATATACCTCAGCTCTAGCTAAGATAATTTTCTGTATTATCAATATGCATAATTTCTGTTAAAGCCGGGCTAAATCGACTAGAGCATCTTTGGCTAGTGATAATGCGTGCACGAAGAACGTAGGGATGCGATCAAAGTGTTTACCAAAAACTGATTAAGGGTAACTTGCTCCGTGAAAAAGACCTTGTTCGTTATTGGGGTAGTTTGTGTTACTTGGGGTGGTATAGTCTGTTGAGGTAGCTTTGCTCCCATCTGTCCTTTTGTAGCGTGTAGTCCTTCTTCGGTACTGGGTCCTTGCTTGGCTTTGGTGGCTTGGTTGTGAAGTTTAGGCCGAACTGGACGCTCTCTGTCTCTAGCTTGCCTTCTAGGTTGCCCAGGTATGCCCATCCTACGAAGGTGTATTGTACACTGTATGGCTCGGCTCCGGCTCCTAGGTCCTCTAGTAGCTTGTTGGCTGCGAAGAGTGCGCTCTCGTATGCTATCTCCTGGTTCTTGGGGAATGGTAGCTTTGCTGCGTCACCAGCTGCTAGCACGTCGTCGTAGCGTGGGCTCCTCAGGTCCTGTGGGCTCCTGACCTCGAACCATTTCTCGCCGAGGCCTGCCTCCTCTATGAATCTCGGGGCTCTGTTTGGCTCTAGCATTGCTAGTATCGTGTACTCTAGTTTCTCGCCGTCGTTGAGCACTACGTAGTCTGGCCCAACCTCTACTATCTCCCTGCTAGTTATGAGCTCGATTCCTGCCTTCTCGTACCTCTCCTTGATCACGTCGGCTATCACTGGTGGCTGTGGCTTATCGTTCGCGTCTACGTGGATTATTCTGAAGTTCTCGCGTACCCCGCGGTGCTTGAGCACCGTGTAGATAGCCATCGCGGTCTCTGCGGGGGCTGGTGCACAGCGGTAGGGCTGCCTAGGCGCATACACTATTACTGTGCCCTTCGTGGCTGTCCATATCCTCTGCTTTAGCACGTCCACTCTGCCTGGCTCGTAAACGGTTGCGTTGCGGTACCAGTTCTCCCTGTAGCCCTCTATGCTGCTACCATCGAATACGACGCCCGGTGCTACTACGAGGTAGTCATAGGTCACTTTACGGGTGACCGGGTTCCTTGTCGGGTTCTCAACTACCTCTACAATTCTCTCTGCGGGATCTATCCTAGCTACCGTGCCGAATACGAAGTTTATGCCCTTAGCTGCTGCCTCCTCATAGCCCCTTATCATCCTGTCATAGCTCTGCTCGTTCGTGAGCAGTAGTGGCCTACTAGGCCCAGTCATGTAGAATGGGTCCTTCGTCACCACGGTTATGTCTACTAGGTCCTTCGCCTTATCGAATACCGCGTGGGCTACACCCATGCCCGCTATGCCGCCACCTATTATGACTAGTCTCTTCCTCGCCATCGTGCACCCCTCTTGGACTTGAACGCGTGTTTCTTGTTCAGCCGTGTAAGAGTGGTAGAGCCTAGGAAAGAGAGGGGCTAAAAGCATTACTCCTACTTCTACGAAACAGAACCTATTTTAGACACCAAGGATTTCCTTAATAGTACCACTGTGTTGCAATACGGGTTCACGAGGTATTGTATGTGCACCGACACTGACTAAGCTAAATAAACTGCAGCAGAGAGCCAAAGGGATAAGAAAAAGGAGATAGGGCCACGACCTGAGGGTCTCCGGGACAACACCTGGGCAATAAGGGGGTGGTGAGTCAGCCTTGTTCGTTGAGGAAGAAGTTGCACGTATAGGCGGGGACTTGGACGACGATGTTGACCCGGAGGAGGAGCAGGGCGTACCGGGCCATATGGGTAAGAAGGACTGGGCTAAGCGGCTACAAGGCTTCCTAAGAGACGCTGGGATTAGCTTTGAGGCCGAGGGCGAGGCCACGAGGATACACCTGGGCATGCTTAGTATAGAGGTCACCGAGGCCGGTGAAAACGGCTACGCGGTGGTACTTACTGTGCCGCTGCC
>JALVHV010000124.1 GCA_027028845.1 Pyrodictiaceae archaeon
CGGCTTCCTTGGGCAGCGCGACGAATACTACCTCGGCCTCCTCTACGCTATCGGGGCTCGTAGCAGCTACAGTGATTTCGGCGACATTGCTGGGCATAGGTGTCTCTAGCAGCCATTGGACTGTATCGCCGTAGCGCTTCCCAGCTCTCTCCGAGCTAGCGGTGAGCGCTACTAGTTCGAACCAGGGATGACTCGCTAGTAGGGATACGAAGCGTTGACCCACGAGCCCTGTGGCGCCTAGTACGGCTGCCTTTATCTTATCCACCACTTTGAGACCACCTCCTCGTGGAGCTTTGAGGCTATGTGCCATGTCCGAGAGGGCTCAACTATTATTGATAAAATGGGGCTCCCGGGGCTCCACACTGTCCCCATTACCCCGGAGAGCCTCGAGGCTATGGAGAGGAGTGAGGCACTTATCTCTGGCTCCTTGACCCCGTACCCGACAATGTTTATCGTAGCTACTTCTCTCTGCTCGACGTTCACAGCTAGTTTACTAAGCTCCTCGCTGAGAACACGAGCTAGTCTATCTGAGTCCTTCCTTGACACGAGGAGTGTTATGCGTGTCTCCGTTGGCGGCTGGGCCAGGGCCTTTATGTTGACTCCTAGCTTAGCCGCTATGGAGGCTATGTAGGCCGCGGCCCCTATCCTCTCGACTAGGCCACCACCACTGATGGTTACCGCTGCTAGGTTATCCATCACAGCTATGCCCTTCACGGGAGGAGGCTCCTCGGCTTGCTCCACGATGGTCGCTCTCTTTGCTGCAGGCTTTGTTATCGCTACCCTTATGCTCGTGCCCTGCACGGGCTCAAAGGTCCTTGGATGCATCTTCTTCGCGCCTAGCAATGCTAGCTCCATCGCCTCCTCGTGGCTCAGCCTGGGTATGTGCCGCGCCTCCTTCACGTAGCGCGGATCAGCGCTGTAAACACCGTCGACATCGGTATAGAGCCTGGCCTCTCTTGCTCCAAGGAACCTAGCGAGAAGCGTTGCTGTGTAGTCGCTCCCACCCCTGCCCAGCAGGACTAGTTTACCTTCCTTGTTGCGCGCAGTAAACCCCATCACGACTGGTACTACGTCGTCCTCTATGAGTGGTTTAAGAGCCTCTCCTACCCGTTTGCTAGACTCGGCATAGTCTATGACTGCGTCGAAGTAGTCCTCGCCCCGCGATACAAGGCCTGCCTCGCCCCCGCTGAGCCATGCCGATTCGATGCCCTTGTCTCGGAGCACGGCCGAGGCCAGTGCAGCTGATAGTCGCTCACCGAAAGCTATTATAGAGGCCTTGGCATGCGGTGTTGCCTCGCCTATGACCTTGACAGCCCATACCAGCTTGAAGAGTTCATCGAAGAGCCTTGTTAGCTCACCGAGTGTCTGGGAGAGGAGCCCGGGGTTGCTAATCGAGCCCCGAGCTGCTGAGAGATAGAGAGACATTATGTGCTTGAGTCTCTGCTCCCAGCCCCACCCAGCATCAACAACATCAATTAGTGTATCAGTGACCCCTTTCATAGCTGATACGACTACTACTACCCGGTACCCGCTCCTTCTCAGCGACCTTACCTCCTCGGCTAATGATAAGTAACCAGCACTATTCCTTAGCAACGAGCCACCAAACTTAGCTACAACTATGTCGCTCATACTACTCTCCCTCCAATTCCTCTACGGCTAGTAGGAGATCGCTGAACAAAGTAGAGGCTGTGGCTCGGGGCCCGGCACCGGGCCCGTAGAGCGTCATGGGCTCGGCCTCCTCAGTGACTATCTCAGCTGCGTTCATTACACCAGTGGTGTTCCAGAGGGAATCACTTGGCTCCAGCTCTGCTAAGCGGACAACAGGCTTATGCCCCATACATATATCAGCGATGTAGCGTAGTCGTCTACCCTCTCCTCTCAGCTTCTTTACTCGCTGCTCTATCCCAGGCTCAATCCTATCCTCCACGTGTACCTCGTGGAGCCTTACTGGCGAACCCAGTGTACAAGATACTATAGCCGCCTTAGCGGCTAGGTCAAATCCGTGGAGATCGATGCTTGTATCGGGCTCTGCGTAGCCCTTTCTCTGAGCATCACTGATAGCCTCGGCTAGCGAGAGACCCTTCTCGACAAGGGTTAGAACGTAGTTACTTGTACCGTTAAGAGCACCCCTTACTCTCTTGACTCTGCGTCCCCGTAGGCCGTAGCGCAGCAAGTCTATGAGGGGCGTACCTGCCATTACAGTAGCTTTGTAGAAGAGCCTCCTACCCCACTTCGGGCCTAGTAAGGGTGCACAATTCATGGCTAAGGGCGCCTTATCAGCTGTTACAACAGCCCCTCCCTCTTCGAGGACTCGGCGGAACCATTTGAGCTGAGGAGGCTCCTCAACATAGATGCTAGGAGTAATATCAACGAGTATATCTATACGGTCCAGTAGCTCGTCTACATGAAGCCCCTCGTGGCCAAAGCCTTGGTATCTTCCTAGCCCACCTCGGGGCAAGCTGAGTGCCTCGAGGAGAACATCTCTACCTAGCCCATTCTCGTCAAGGATTACTCCCTTGCTATCAGCTATGAACACTATGCTTACCCGATCCCATAGCCCGTGTTGCTCTCCTCGCTCTAGTAGCAGTCTTACGAATTCTCGCCCAACATTCCCAAACCCAGCTATGCCTATGGAGAGCCTCGGGGCCAATGCCCGCCAACACCCCCTTAGTAATTCAACTCTCCGAGGGGGCTCCTAGCCTGCTTACTATTCTCGCAGCCTCCTCGGGATTCCTGGCTATAAGTCTTATAGTATCGGCCTTCATCATCGCGTCCGGGTCTTTTAGCCCATGCCCAGTAAGCACTGTCACCACCGTCTCTCCCCTTTCTATGAAACCGTCCCCGACTAGGCGGAGCAACCCGGCTAGGCTAGCTGCGCTTGCTGGCTCCACAGCTATTCCTTCCCGCCTAGCTAGTAGGCGCTGAGCACGGAGGATCTCTTCGTCCCTAACATCGATGAACACGCCGTTGCTCTCCTCTACCGCTCTTAGAGCCTTTGGCCAATTAATCGGCTTACCAATACGTATAGCAGTAGCCACGGTCTCTGGGTGCTCAAAGACAACTGGCTCTCTTAGACCCTTCCTCCAAGCAGAAGCTAGTGGCGCTGCGCCACTGGCCTGTACACCTGCCAGCCTAGGGAGCCGGTCTATTAGCCCATAGCGGTGTAGCTCCCGGAACCCCTTCCATATAGCCGATATGTTGCCAGCATTGCCTACAGGTACAATGACCCAGTCAGGGACGAAGCCAAGCTGCTCGACTATCTCGAACGCTATTGTCTTCTGGCCCTCGAGCCTCCACGGGTTGAAGCTGTTAAGGGGATAGAGCTGCCTATTCCTACGGGTAGCCTCCATAACAGCCTCTAGTGCTTTGTCGAAGCTCCCCTCTATCTCTACTATCACGGCCCCATAGAGTATGCTCTGGGCCAGCTTACCCAGAGCAATCTTGCCCCGAGGAACAACGATAATCGCCTTCATTCCTGCCCGCGCAGCATACGCGGCAGCGCTTGAGGCGGTATTCCCGGTACTAGCGACAACAACTGCTCGCGTACCAATATTCCTCGCTAGAGTAACAGCAACGGTCATTCCGCGGTCCTTGAAACTACCAGTGGGGTTTACTCCCTCATTCTTAGCGAATACTGATACTCCTTTCAGCTCCTCGATCCTATTCAGCCTAGTTAGGGGGGTGGCCCCCTCGCCCAGGCTTATTGGAACAGCTCTTCCAGGAACTGGTAGTAGTTCACGGTACCTCCATACTCCTGGACTCCTATTGGCCCATTGTTCCCAGCTAGGCGATGCAAAAGGCTCCACTACGACCTCTAAGAGACCCCCACAACGGGGGCAGAGAAGGAGCCTAGGAGAAGGCTCATAGACATGGCCGCACTTTATGCATCTAAGCCTTACCCGCTTGTCGCCAAAGGAGAGTTCTTGCGCTAACTCATACTCGTATCCAAGCGGTTCACCGACAAACCCTTCGCCGAGGTAACCAGGTATTTAAGAGTTGCCCCACCTAGCTTTCCCGCAGCACACGTGAAAGCTCATCACGGAGGTACTCGAAGCTCTCCAGGCCAACACTTAGGCGCACGAGCCCCGGGGTTATGCCAAGCCTCTTCTTCTCCTCGTCGCTTAGCCACCTATGACTACTAGTAAATGGGTACGAAGCTATGGAGTCAATAGCTCCCAGGCTAGGCCCGGGCATTATGCCTCTAAGTCTCTGGAGGACCCTCTTGGCCCGCTCCGGGCTACCCGTATCAAACGAGAGCACACCACCATAGATTCCGCTAAAGAGCCTAGACGCCGTAAAGTGGTCCGGGTGACTGGGCAGGCCAGGATAGTGTACTTTCTCAACGAGCCCGCTCTCCTCCAGCCACCGGGCAAGCCGCATAGCTGTCCCCGAGGCCTGTTTTACTCGTACCTCGAGGGTCTTGAGCCCCCGGTAGGCTAGGTAAGCATCTACTGGCTGAAGAATACTACCTAGCAGCCTTCTCCACTCCCAAAGACTCCTATGAAGCTCCTCATCCATGGAGCCTATGAAGCCTCCTAGGACATCATTGTGCCCCGAGATGTACTTCGTAAGACTCTCTACGACGACGGCTCCTAGGCTACTGGGCTTATATATCACCGGGGTGGCGAACGTGTTATCAACAACTAGTACGCAATCACTCCTTACACACTCCCTGCTTATCTCGGGTAGTGGTGGGACACGGAGAGTAGGGTTAGCCATTGTCTCCACGAGAACCATGTCGGTTTTCTCGATGAGAGCAAGTAGCTCATCCCATGGAGGCCCTGCAAGGAGTAGTCCTTTGCCTAGTAGCTTCTCGGCTAGCTGCCTCGTAGAGCCATAAACGAGCCTAGAGACAAGTACCCGCTTGCCCCTGGAAGCAGCCTCGTGAAACAATGCTGAGAGAGCAGCCATACCGGTATTGAATGCTAGCCCGTAGCGGGTCTCCTCGATACAGGAGAGAACACGCTCAAGAAGCATAGTAGTTGGGTTATTTTCTCGTCCATACTTGATCTCCGCTAGGGGATCGTGAGGCTCGCCAAGGTAGCGGTAAACCACCGATAAGTGTAGCGGCGGAACAGCCTCGTCTCCCCGAGGGAAACAGTGCTCGAACACTTCTCCTTTTCACCCCATGCTCTTCACAAGCTCCAGGGCCCCCGGAGCTAGGGTGGCTATCCTTGTCTCGGCTTCGCCCCCGCACTCCCTGTAAGCGTCTAGCATCGCCTTAGCTATCATTGATGCCCTGGTCTCGCTCCACGCAAGCGCTATCATGCTTGGCCCGGCGCCGCTAAGCGATACACCTGGCGCCCCCATTGAGAGTGCTGCCTCGCGGACAGCCCAGTAGCAGTTAATGTACCGAGCCCTAGCTCTCTCAACAACCTCGTCGCTCATCATGAGCTCGCCGAGTAGCTCCAAGTCACCCTCGAGCAGCGCTAGAACCATTAACGCAGTCTTGCCACCAAAGTTCCTGGCAGCTAAGGAGACCTCAACGCTCTGCGGAATAACCGAGCGCATGAACTTTGTCTTTTGTTTCTGGGGAGCCTCACTGGGCACAAGTATGGCAAAGAACAGGGGCTTGTTAGGCTTTACTTGCTTAGCAATGAGTCTATTACCAATAGTGGTTACTAGGACGAAGCCCCCTAGCAGACTAGCAGCGACGTTGTCGAAATGCGGGGTGCCAGCGGCCTCTGTCTCGCCAAGCCCTGCTACGTAGACTAGCTCGCTTCTAGCTATCCTCTGACCAAGTATGCTGCTTAGCGCCGCTACAGCAGCTGCAGCAGAGGCACCACTGCTACCAAGCCCGCGGCCCGGGGGTACACCCTTGTACACGCTTAGCTCTACTCGGCCCCTAAGACCGAGCTTAGCCAGCAGCTCCTCGGCAGCTCGCCGGGCAGAGGCTGCTCCACCACTCCCCTCGGCGAAGGGCCCAGCTACCTCTACTACCTCAACGGCTCGGTCGCCTTTCTCGTTGTAGCAGGCAGTGACCTCGTCATAGTAACTGGTATGGGCTACGGCTAGTACATCGAATCCTGGGCCAAGGTTAGCGCTACTCGAGTAGGCCCGGGCACTTGCACATACAGCTCGCACTTTGGGGCCTAACCTCCCTCGCTGGCTAGAGGTAGCAACACCTATTCCTTGCTCGGTTTCCTTAAGCCATGAGTCCCTCTCTAGTACCTTTCTCTAGTCTTACCGCTCAGTAACGTTAGTTGTATTAACCGCCTAGTCAGCTTAGGTTAGCGAACTACTAGGTGCACAGCGAGATGAGTAGCACGGTGATAGAGAGAATAAAGGGTATGAGTGTAGCGTGGTTCTCGTTCAACTTAGCGACCTCGGCGATAGTTCTATCCAGCTTTGCTCTCGGCAACCTCGAGCACATGGGCTCGTTACTAACCTTGGCAAAGGCGTTAGCAGTAATAAATACCGCAACCTATGTATTCACAGCGATAATGTACTCGCTCCGAGTAATACTTGGCTGGCAAAGCTTCAAGTTGATGCTCCGCCACCCGGTGCAGGGGCCGTTTCTCTCAGTAATAGCTATTGCAACGATGTTGCTATCTCTTGACTGGAGCCTCGTACTAGGCAACATTACTATCGCGGCTATATTCTTCTATGCTGGGCTCGTGGTTCATACCGTGTTATTCCTAGTAATAATGTATCATCTTGAGCGGCACCCAGGCGTTGAGATACACTACATGAACCCAGGCTGGTACATGCCAGCGGTAGGTAACGTACTAGTACCATATGTCGGCATGATACTTGCGTCAAAGGGCATTGCTATCTCGAAGAGCCTGCTCGGAATCTACCTCGGAACAGGGACTATAATGTGGATAGCCTTATTTGCTATATGGCTCTATAGAGCTATATTCTACTCGCCTCCACCAGCAAGGCTTATGGCGACAACATGGATAAACCTAGCACCACCAGCAGTAATCCCGCTATCCTATGAGGCGTTGCTAGGTTTCACACCCAGGGTCTACTCAGAGCTATTCAGAGAGGCAGCCAAGAGTCCAATAAGCCCACTCGCAACTAAGCTACTCGTGGCAATCTTTGACTTCTTCTACTACACTTTCTGGGGCGTAGCAGGCCTATTATTCGCGCTGGTAATGATGATAACGGCTGGCTACATGGCTAGGAGGGAGATAGAGTTCGCTGAAAGCTGGTGGGCATTCGTGTTCCCGCTAGCAGCCTATACTATCTCAACAATACATCTTTACCTTCATCATCCTGGTGATCATTGGTTAGTCTACTACGCGTGGCTGCTCTATATACTAACATGGATATCGTACATAGTAACGACGAGCCTAAGCGTATACTACGGATACGAGGAGGTGGTAAAGAAGGTGCCTGAGGAAAAGCTGCCGCCAGTTGCAAGGCCTCTGCCAGAGGACATCACTAGGGAAAACAATGGATATGACAAGAGCAAGTAGGGAGGTAGCTGTTTTGGTACGGCGCAACACGTTTTAGGCTTCAACTTCCCCATTATCTCCATGGATGCGTTCGTTGGGGTGTATGTGTCGTAATGGGTGAAGAACACAAGACTATTGACTGGTACGAGTTCGCTCGCCGCCTCCACAAGTTCTATGAAGGGAAAATAGAGGTTCTTCCCAAGGTCCCCATAGGCAAGATGGATTACTACTCGATCTGGTACACTCCTGGCGTAGCTGGCCCTGCTAGAGACAATGCAGAGAACCCTGAAGAATCGTTCCACAACACGTGGAGATGGAACGCAATAGCAGTTGTCAGCGATGGTACCCGCGTCCTCGGACTCGGGAAAATAGGGCCCGAAGGAGCACTACCCGTAATGGAGGGTAAGGCTCTCCTCTTCAAGGGCCTTGGAGGCGTAGATGCTGTCCCCCTCGTACACCGTGCACGCGATCCAGAAAAGTTCTTAGAACTCCTAGAGCTCATAGAGCCTAGCTTCGGAGGCATAAACCTAGAAGACATTGAGAGTCCTAAGTGCTTCTACATACTCGACGAGGCAAGAAAGCGCCTCAACATACCAGTATGGCACGATGACCAGCAAGGCACAGCAACAGTAACCCTAGCCGGCCTCATTAATGCAGCAAAGCTTACGGGAAGAGACCTAAAGAAGTCAAAGATAGTTCTAATCGGGGCTGGTGCAGCGAACATTGCATTGTATCGGTTGTTGAAAGCTTATGGTGTTCCCCCGAAGAACATAGTGGTTCTCGACTCCAAGGGAATACTGCACGCTAATAGATCAGATATAGAGAAGCTGAAGAAGGAGCATCCATGGAAGTACCAGATAGCAATAGAGACTAATGGTGGCTGGAAAGGCCCAGTCGATGGCGGCATAGCAGAGGCGCTAGAGGGCGCTGAGATAGTGGTGGCTGCGTCGAGGCCAGGCCCTGGCGTGATTAAGAAAGAATGGGTAGCGAAAATGGAGAAGGACGGAATACTATTCGCCGAGGCAAACCCTGTCCCGGAGATATGGCCCTGGGAAGCTAAGGAGGCTGGCGTCAAGGTAGTTGGCACTGGTCGCAGCGACTTCCCCAACCAGGTCAACAATAGCCTCGCCTTCCCACCGATATTCCGCGGAGTACTAGACGTGAGAGCCAGGACGATAACCGATGAGATGGCAATAGCTGCTGCGGAAGCACTGGCCAAGTACGCTGAGGAGAAGGGTCTCCACGAGGACTACATACTCCCCACAATGGAGGAGTTTGATGTGTTCCCGAGAGTAGCTGCAGCAACAGCAGCTAAGGCAGTTGAACA
>JALVHV010000125.1 GCA_027028845.1 Pyrodictiaceae archaeon
CTGCGGAAGCACTGGCCAAGTACGCTGAGGAGAAGGGTCTCCACGAGGACTACATACTCCCCACAATGGAGGAGTTTGATGTGTTCCCGAGAGTAGCTGCAGCAACAGCAGCTAAGGCAGTTGAACAGGGTGTGGCGAGGCTCAAGAGAAGCTATGAGGAAGAACTAGAGATAGCCGAGAAAATAATCAAGTCAACTCTCGAGAAGTACGAGACACTGTACCGAGCTGGCCTTATCAAGGCGCTCCCAGAGGACATAGAGAGGGCCATAGAGGGCCTAAGGAAGCAGAGAGAATCGGGGCACTAATTCTCTAAACTTTTTCACATTTTCATCCCTTATTACTTATTATCCGGAACCTGTACTGTAACGCTTTAACACTTTGTTTAGCTCAGGTCACCGCAGCCACAACCCATTTCCAGGACAAGCCTATGCAGCTCCTCTATTCCCTCGCCCTTTATCGCCGAGACCCTTGGCACGGCAACGCTCCGGTTATACTTGAGGAGCACTCTTAGCATTTCGCGCAGCATCTCGGCATAGAGGTTTCCTGCTTCGCGGAGCTGCTTGGCAACTCTGCCAAAGTCCCTCGTTATGTCACCGAGTATCCTTGTATCCGGCGCGGCATCCACCTTGTTGAGTACTGGTGCTGTTATTAGCCCTAGGCGTAGCTGCACAGCCGTGGCAAGGACAGCTAGGAAGGCATAGTCTGCTGGGTCATGTATAACGGAGGCATCGAGAACGAACAAGGCATATGTCTCGGGGCTAACCTTCTGCAATGCCTCCGATAGCTTCCACGCAATGTCGCGGAAGAGGAAAACCTCCATCTGCCCAGGAGTATCGACTAACACGTAGTCGGCATCAGAGCCCGCGATAGCGCCAACAATATCGGAGAGTCTCTCAGCCATAATCTCCATAGCTTTTACCAGGGCACCGTTAGGCCCGAGACCATACTTGCGAGCAACCTCTCTCGCATCAACGATACTACGTACATCGAAATCGGGCTCATAGGGCAGCGTCTCCGCAGCAGGATCTAAGCTAACAGTGTAGACAGGTATATCGCCCTCGCGAAGCCACTTAGCATAGGCAGCGACTAGGGTTGACTTACCAGAGCCCGCAGGCCCAACAAATACCACGATCAGCTTCCCCATACAAGTCTCCCCGTACATCATTACATAGATGCGCTACGATAATATTAACGTTAAACTAGAATCCACAAAAACAGCACAAGCTATAGTCATAGAGACAAAGAGGACTAATAGGGGCCAGCAAAACAGAACAAGCAGGGGAGACTAGCAGCTCCCCCGGGGCCCCGCCCCGCCGACGGGGCCGTGTCGCACGGCCCTCTCCTATGTGGCGGGATGAGGCGGGGCCCACACAGCATCAAGGCTTCCTAATGAAGCCACATCGTTGCCGATAATATATTATCTAGGGTTAATCTACTCGCTTCTATTGCGTGGATAGAGCCGCCTTGAGTAACTACGAGAGGTGTCTCCAATACATTACTGATTTCCTAGGATACCTTGGCTCCACGGGGCTAAGGGGCCTCGTACTCATTAATAGTGACTCTGTCTCCTCATTTGCTGGGCGGTTAGCGAGAACCCTGACTGGTAGATGTGTAGCAGCCGCATCGTCTTCTCTTATCCATGTATTTCGCGAAACATGTGTAGCGGCTACTTTTTCTCGTCTTCCCGAGGTACTGGGGTACGAGGCTGATAACGCGGTTATAGCTACGGAGGGGTTTCTGTCACCGAACGCAATAGCTGCTATGAGTGGCTTGGTCCGGGCAGGTGGCTCGTTGTTCATCCTAGCTCCTGGATTAGAGGCTTGGAACCCGGGGCCTCGAGGCGGCCGGGGCGGGTACCGCGACTACCTCCTATCATCCCTCGGTGAGCTAGAGTCCCTGTTATGGCTCAGAGCCCGGGGCGAAGAGTGCAGCATGTCTCTGAAACGGTTGCCGAGAAAAAGAAAGCTGGTGAAGAGGAGACGCGGCAAGGCACCTAGCGGCCTCGGCGACATACTTACCAGTGACCAGGCAGAAGCCCTTAACAACTATGTGAAGACGAGAAGGAGGCTTCGCTCCCTCCTAGTCCTAGGGGACCGGGGGCGTGGTAAGAGCTTCCTACTAGGAGTAATAGTTGCCCTAGAAGCCTCGCGGGGCCTCGCTGGCGAAGCCCTACTAGTAGCTCCTAGTCCTTACTCTATCCAGAGCTTCTTTCGCGGAGTCATTGCCGCGGCTAAGAGGCTCCGCGTCAAGGCGAGGTATAGGCGCCGCAGCGGCCTCTACACCGGAGCCGAGCTCAACGAGCTGATAATACACTATACTAGGCCGGATGAGACAAAGCCCGCACCCCTCATAGTGGTTGATGAGGCAGCGGCCGTTGGCGTTGCTCGTCTCCGCCGCTACTCGATGAGAGCAGGCAGGGTCTTCGCCGCCACCACTGTTCACGGCTATGAAGGGGCAGGGAAGTACCTAGCACAGTACGCCGAGAAGGTTCTGTCACAGCCATTGCTGCGGCTTGAGCTAAGGGAGCCAGCTAGGTATCTGCCCGGAGATCCTCTCGAGGAATGGGTGAACAATGTCTTTGTGCTCAAGCCGCAGTACCCGGACAAGCTCCCAGCCCGGCTCGATCCCGGGAAAGCAGTAATCAAGAAGGTGGAGCTAAGCGAGCTTGTATCAGATAAGAAGCTGATAAGGCAGCTAGTATCCCTCCTCTCCGAGGCCCATTACCGCGTGGAACCCGACTACATACTCACCTTGCTCGAGTCAACGACTCATAGGATATACTCGGCGATGCTAGAGGGCATGCCGGTCGCCGTAGCCGATGTAGCTGTGGAGAAACCAGAGTACCCGGAGAAAGCTAGGCTAAGCCTCAAGCTATTATCCGTGGTGCTTGGCGAGGAACCCGGATTCTGCGCTGCACGTATTGTAAGGATAGCTGTTCATCCCTCGCTGCAGCGAAGAGGCCTAGGCTCAAAACTACTAAGAGCCGTAGAGGAGGACATGCTGAGAGAGGGCTGCG
>JALVHV010000126.1 GCA_027028845.1 Pyrodictiaceae archaeon
GAGACGGAGAACAGTACCGCAGCCATACTCTATAGCGATACCGATATGATGTTCATAGACATTACTGCTGCTAGGCAAGGAGTACAGACAACCATTACAGTTACTTGTCAGGGTGTGGGCCGGGTAGAGAGAATCATCGATGCCTTTGGAAACGAGTTAGCTAACCTCGTGAGAACCCGGCTCGAAAGCGCTTATCCCTCAACAGATATAAACGAGGAGGATAACAAGCTCGCAGCCCTCGAGAAGTCCCCACCACTACTCACGACGCTTGTCTACTATGATTCCTTCATCCCGGTATTCAACGTCGTTCTCGAGTCTGCTCTAAGAGTTCTATCAGCTCTGGGCCCAGACCACTACTTAGTCGAAGTCGAGAGCCTGGATGAGCGCGAGCCATTCACGCTCCGCCTAGTCGTGAGAGAGAACAAGGTTACTGGCCTCTACGCAGAGCTCCCAGGCCAGCGTCTACGCGGGGACAGCGTCCTCTACGCTAACTTTCCTCTAGCTAGGAGAGTCAATGTAAAGGCCTGGGCCCTCTACGGCGGCAGAGAGACCGTTGTCTACGCACCATTGGAGATAGCGAGTAGCGGGGATCACAGAGTATACTGGGTCTCAGTGAAGGGCTGTGCTGCTTGCGGCGGGTTATTGTCAAATAGCTTCATGGTTGTTGACCGGAGAGAGGCTGTGTTAGTAAACCCTGCTGCCCTTGAGGAGAGACACATAGTTCACATAGAGGAGCTTCTAGAGGGGCTTGAGAACCTTAGACACATAGTCCTAACACATGTCGAGGCAGACCTAATAGCTGGTATTGAGACCATATTGTCTCATAACCCCCGGGTCTATATCCACGCACCACCTTATCACGCCAGTCTACTAAACTCGGCAGTTCGCCAAATAAGTGCCAACATAAAGACTCTACCACTACGCGAGTCAGAGACTAACACGGGGCGTACAAGATTACTAGTACTAGAGGGAGCAGCTAGCTCGCCACACAACATAGCGCTCTACGACCCCGCGTCAAAGGTGTTGTTCGCCGGGGTTACACTGGGCTCTATTACTCCCCCCGGACTATGGGCTCCCTTCGTAAGCGATGTAGAGGAGTACTTGAAGACTGTTGCCCCCTACGTGACGCACCTAGTCAACATCGGCAAACTAAGAGCTTGGACCGAGAAGGTGAGCAAGCTAGACGTCGAGATAATAGCTCCCCATTACGGGCCGCTAGTTATTGGTAGGGACGAGGTACGCTCCGTAATTGCTAGGCTAAGAGAGCTCGCAGACCTACTAAGCAGCGCATAACCCGGGAGAGGTGGACTCTATGGCAGAGGGTGTTCCCCGCTTAGAGTTCAGGGGACTAGGGCCCTTCATACGCTATGGGGATATCCAGGCCGCTCTTCGGAGAAGTAGAAGAGTAACAGTCTCGATTGATCCCGATGCAGAGCCTCTCCTAGAAGCCTGGGCCCGGAAGCACCTCATAAGGATACAGAAGATGAGTGAAGGAATATACGTCCTCGCCTTCGAGGAGGCTAGCCTCGAGAAACCAATAGCGAGGCTAGAGATACCGGACTACATTCCCCAAGACCTTGCGAAGCTAGTGCCCTCGCCAACAATTACTAAGTGGAGGCGCGACCTCTCCGAGAAACTAGCTGACCCAGCACAGCTACTAGGCCTCGTCCTCAGAGCACAAACACTGTACCGTGGACCAGCCCGGGGAGAGAAATTCGAGGACCTACTCCGCAGAGAGGATCCCGTGCTACTAAAAGCAACCATTGATGGAAACGACGTAGTACTAGTTATTAGGCATGGCGACGTAATAGCCGGAGCGCGTATAAACAATGCACTAACAGAGACAGAGGCAAAGGCTATCCTGCAGCGCGTGCTCCGAGAAGGCCTAAGCGTAACGATATACGATGTAGCCGCGCTAATCTAGGGTAGCTGGAACACTATTTTCTCGTAGCCTCCTGTCTTGCCACCCCTCCTACCATATATGGCTACGACATTACCGCCAACAATATCCCAGTCCTCGTTACCAGGGCCCATATCTACCTCAAGCACCCTGGAGCCCGGCGGAAACACCCAGTAAGCCTCATAGTTATACTCTATCGGCTCCTGCTCGTAACGGTTCTCATAGATATTCCTCCCGGGTCGGAGAGGAGCACGGAACCGGAGCCCAAACACTATAAAGACCCTATCCCGGCGACCCCTAAACCCTATATCGACCAGGACAACGCGTGGACGAACACGCTCCCCATTAACAAGTACTTCTTCTTTATCAACTAGTTCCTGCATATTGTAGGCGAGAGACGCTGTTTCCTCCTCATATAGCTTCTCATCGCGCAACACAGCGTCATAGTATCCCATGGGGTCTATGTAGTCAAATACAATATAGTAGGCTATGTAGCGATAACCGACATAGAAGAAGCCCTGGGCATGAACCGGGGTTACAGCCTCACTAGCCTCTCTTAGGAAATCCTCTCTAAGCACACGCCGTGGACCACGTCGCCCCAAGTCACTGGCACCAGCTGAAAAATAGTAGAGTCAGCCGAGGATAGGGCTTTATGAAGCGAAATAAATCTTGCAGGTCATTGGCTCCTCGAGTTCCTCAACATAGTTGCCATTCACATCAGCTGCTGCGCAGCCATTACTTGTACAGACAACATTGATGACGCGGTTATGCCGGGTAATGCACCTAGCATAGGCAATGCTATATGGCCCGCGGCTCTCGCTAAGTGCCGCCACGACCTTGCTAAGCCTATCACTGCTTATCTCTATGCTTTTCTCGGCACGTAGAACGATACGTAGCAATGCCGCAACGTCCCGGGCAAGGCTTAGGGCCTCATGGCTAAACCCGGCACGAGTCTCCTCGCTAGGTGTACGCGTTGTTTGACTAGCCTCAATGGCTTGGGGCCCCGGCTTTTCTCCGAAAAGCTGTTCTACGCTGAGCCCTGGTACACGGGCACTAGGAGCATACTCTAGGTCGACTCGTATCTTTTCATCATTGAG
>JALVHV010000127.1 GCA_027028845.1 Pyrodictiaceae archaeon
GGATAATAAATTGAGAAGATGTCTTGACTCTACGCCTCTACTTGCTTACATAGTTTATCTTCTCAAGTATTAAGCCTAGGAGCTTCTCAGTGTTCTCCTCAACGGTATTGTTAACAGTGTCTAGGACTATGTCCGGGTTCTCGGGTGGCTCATAGGGATCGCTTATCCCAGTGAAGTGCTTTATCTCCCCCCTCAGAGCCTTCTTGTACAAGCCCTTCGGGTCCCGCTTGATGCACTCCTCCACGGGGCACTTGACGTAGGCCTCTATGAAGGGAGCCTCCTCCTCAACAATCCTCCTAACCTCGGCGCGGACGCCGCGATAGGGCGAGACGAAGCTGCACAGAACTATCACGCCGTTCCTAGCTAGTAGTCTGGCTATCCACGCGACTCGTAGGAGGTGTCTCCGGCGCTCCTCCCGGGTATAGCCAGCGTCAGGGTTAATAGTTCTTCTAACCCAGTCGCCGTCAAGAACCTCTACGCGGTACCCCATGGTCCTCAGCTTATTGGCTACGCTAGTAGCTATCGTGGTCTTCCCGCTACCAGGCAGCCCTGTGAGCCAGACAACGAGGCCACGGTCAAGGCACTTAGCAGGCACAGTCTCAACAACCCCTCCAACTATGCACTTCCGAGGGGGACTAAGTACTCATTGCTCGTCACTATGGGTCTCTTTATGGTCCTGCTAACACCTGGGCTATCTTTATGAGTGCAACTATTACCATGGTTGCTGTCAGCGCTTTTTGTGCTAGCACTGCCTGTGTCCTTCGGAGCAAGTGTGCTGCAAGAGGCGTTGCTACAAGAGCGCCGAGGGTTAGCATGAGAGCCGCTAAGAGGTCTAGGTGCCCTGATAGCGTATATACGAGGGCTACGAGCACAAATGCAGGGAGCTTGACCAGTGGTGTAACGGCTATAGCGCTTCGGAGGTCAAGGCCTAGCCTCCTCTGGGCAAGCACTACTACCGCGCTGTAGCCTCCACCTATGAGCGCCTTATACGCCCCGGCAAGTGCGCCGTAGAACGCTGCTACCCAACCAGTGCTCGTCGGTTGTGGGTCTTCCCCGTAACTATGTATGCCCATGTATAGCATCGTTGCTAGGGCTAGGAGGAGCACAGAGTATGATGAGACCACTACGCTACTGGGGAGCTTGGCAGCTATAGTAGAGAGCCCTAGTGCTGCTATGAGCGACGCGGACGCGAATAACGCTAGTACTCTCATAGCCTCAATTGTCTTGGCAGAGATGTTGCCCAATCTATGATGCATAGCTAGCACCGGCAACGCGGAGACAACTTGTGCTAGCGCGGCGGCGCCAGCCACGCTGCGCGGATCATAGCCCAGTACACCGCAGAGGACTAGGCTAGCTACTAGCCCGAACCCTGCAGCAAAGGAGTAATCGAGGAGCGCTGCCGCGAACCCCGTGACGAGCCAAAGCGTTACCGAGTCACTGGTCATTACTAGTTTCACCGGAGCAGTCATTAATTAGATTTAATTATGTCTCCCTGCGTGGCCTAGGAGGCAGGCATTAATAAGATTTAATTAATCAGCTACGTATTGCTCTCTCCCGGGGCGCCAGGAGGCATGGGCGAGCAGGCTAGGCGAGCCAAGTACACAACCGTCTCAATACCTATCACGCTGTATGAGAGGATTAAGCGCCTCATAGAGGGAACAGGCTTCACGAGCGTATCCCAGTTCGTCACCTACGTGCTGAGAGAAGTCGTCGCGGAGATGGAGGAGGAGAAGCTAAGGAGCGAGGCAGTCACCGAGGAGGAAAAGAAGGCTATTATTGAGAGGCTTAAGCGCCTAGGCTACCTCTAATCCCCCGAGACCTATGAGCAAGGGGTGAGCAACCATGGTGTCTAGGCCTCATGGCGGGAAACTAGTTGACCGGACAGTCTCTCCCCGCAGGGCTGAGAGACTAAGGGAAGAGGCAAGAGAGCTCCCCCGGATAAAGCTTGGCCCTGGGCTAGCAGCCGACGTAGCCAACATTGCCCACGGAGTCTATAGCCCGCTTGAGGGCTTCCTCGTACAAGAGGACTACTTGAGCATCCTCGACGATATGAGGCTGAGCAACGACCTACCCTGGACAATACCGATAATCCTAGACGTTGACCCAGGAGAGATAAGTGGGGTCAAGGAGGGAGACGACGTAGCACTCTACTACCGAGGCGAGCCTCTTGCACTAATGCGTGTCGAAGAGATATATGGCTGGGACAAAAAGGATTACGCCTCAAAGGTATTCAAGACAACCGACCCCAATCACCCCGGTGTGCGGAAGACCTTTGCCCGGAAAGAACTACTAGTAGGAGGCCCCATAGACCTAGTAGGAGAGGTGCCGGAGCCCTTCGAGAAGTACCGGCTATGGCCCAAGGAGACAAGAGTATTGTTCGAGGCACGTGGCTGGAAAACCATAGCAGCGTTCCAGACCAGGAACGTGCCCCACCTAGGCCACGAGTACGTCCAGAAAGCAGCGCTAACGTTCACCGATGGCCTGTTCATAAACCCGCTCGTGGGGTGGAAGAAGCCAGGCGACTACCGCGACGAAGTCATAGTAGAGGCCTACCAGGCACTAATCAAGCACTACTACCCAAGGGACAGCGTTGTCTTCAGCGTGCTCCGCATGGAGATGAGATACGCTGGGCCAAGAGAAGCAATACACCACGCAATAGTTAGGAAGAACTTCGGGGCAACACACTTCATAGTAGGCAGAGACCACGCAGGAGTAGGAAACTACTATGGCCCATACGAGGCATGGGACCTCTTCAAAGAATTCCCAGACCTAGGCATCACGCCGCTCTTCGTCCACGAAGCCTTCTACTGCAAAAAGTGCGGCCAAATGGTCAACGAGAAAATATGCCCCCACACCGAGGAATACCGAGTAAGAATAAGCGGCACAAAGCTACGCACGATGATAAAACGAGGAGAAAAACCACCAGAGTACATGATGAGGCCAGAAGTCGCAGAAGTAATCCTAAAACACCCCAACCC
>JALVHV010000128.1 GCA_027028845.1 Pyrodictiaceae archaeon
GCAGAAATACTTGAACGCGAAATTAGAGAGCCTTTCATAGAGTTCCACGAGATACTCGGTAGGGGAATAGATAGAACTGTAAAGATAGGTACACGATTATACCAGCAACCAGCAAGAGACGATTACGATGTAATGAAGCTCCTAGAACGCCTAGCTAAGAAAAGTATGCATGTAATTTTCTTTACTGGTGATAAACGCCTAGCTGCACAGGCAAGGCTAATAGAGAATGTACACGTAGAGTATCTTCCACCTAGCGAGGTAGCAGGCAAAGAGGCGGCAATCAAGTTAATGCTAAGAAAAATAAACAATGCCGTAAAAGAATTAGAGAATCACTAACAGCATATTCTACCGGAGCATACCTTGCGGTGATGAGCTGCCCCGATAGTGCGATATGGTGAGCGAAGGGTAGGTTGCTGAGCATTGAACGAACCAGGAATCGAGACTAGCAATACACGAAGCAGAGATAATGCTCAAGTCCGTGTTGAGAAGTTTATCGAGAACCTAGCCCAGTTATTATTATCAAGAATTAGGGATAACAATACACTTTCTCTTACCGAGGTATATCTCTACGCGATGAGTAATGCTAAGCCTCTTGATAATGTACCTCCTAAACTCTATGGATTATTCCTACTTAACCAGCTAAGGAGGCTAAGGGATGTTCTTCTCGATAAAGCCGCTGAGGCTATATCATCACATGTAGATAGAATTGATAATGACCTTATGTATGCAGAGCTATCAGCCTCTATTATGAGGTACGCAATACACGAGCTTAACTTGCTCCAAACGGTAATAGATTATCTCGAGAGGAGCTTGAAAGGAGAAACTAGCTACGATACGGAGTTCTTAGAAGAATTCATATTTTCCACGTTAGCAAGGTTTATGGCCGTAATGACCCTAGTATCGAGACTTAGTACCAGGGAACTAGAGGAGATACTAAATAAGCTAACAAAGATACTTGATTACTACATTGCCGAGGAACTAACTGTTTTTAGGGAAAAAGTAGGATAAAACACTATCTCCTAGGTACATGGCCTAATAGCACGAACTCGTTTGAGCTTTTCATAGATTCTCTTAACCGCTTCGTAGACCTCTTCTTCTCTCTTTGCACCGGTTATGACCATTTTACCTGAGCCGAAGATTAGGAGCACAACACGTGGCTCGTCCATACGGTGAATGAGGCCTGGGAATTGCTCCGGCTCGTACATGCTGTTCTCAAGTGTTAGTGCTGCACGCTCTAGGTCAACACATACGTTGAGGTTAGCGGAAGCTACTATGTTTTGTATCTGGACCTTAGAGCGTCCATGTATAGGGATACCATGTTTCTTTAGATTCCGAACGATCTTCTTTACAGCCTCAATGAGATCCCTTGTGCTCTTGGCTCCCGTAACAACCATTTTACCGGACTTGAATATCAGTGCAGTTACCTTCGGGGAATCAAGGCGGTATACGAGCCCAGGGAATTGCTCGGGATTGTACTCCACTGTTAGTATGCTTCTCTCAATCATTCTTAGGTCAAGGGTCTGGTCAAGTGAGACCGTTGCAACGATATTCTCTATGTTTACAATGGGCTTTGGCTCATCCTTGCCTTGTTGGCGCTTACTTTGCTCCATAGAAGCCATACGTAAACACCCTTTTTAATGCTGGGGATATAAACCCTATTTAAAGCCTCCTATAAATCTTTATCCTTAGGGGATGGCGAGGCGGGCAGTCTAGGAGCGAAAGCTATGACTGGCCTAGTCTCACACCGACCCCTAGACGTGATTAAGGGATAAGAATAAGATGGGATACTATGTTCGCCTCATTGAGTAATGGGTGGCCCCGGGAGGGCCGTTAGAGGGCTGTGCTCCTCGCCCTTAACGGCCTACAATACCTGCCATCCCGGGGCCTCGATTCTCTCCTTGTACCTGATACTGCGGTATATTGTAGCCTTCTTGGCTGCCTCAAGTGGGTTGCTTAAGACCGTTGGTATTTTCTCTAAAAGGTCTTGTGTCGTCATAGAATCGCCTTTGTCTAGGTAAGCCAGGCCTCCTGCAACACCATTTATGAACGCAGCAATGCAGGCTGCATCGAACGGTCCTAGGTGTTTTGCTAGTAGCGCGGCGGTGATGCCTGCTAGGGCGTCTCCTGTACCACCTACACTCATTGCTGGTGCGCCAGTCTTGTTTAGTCGTACTCTTTTTCCATTCGTTATTACATCTACGGCTCCTTTGAGTAATATCGTTGCTTCGTGTTCTCTCGCCTTCTTCGCTACTGTTCTTGATCTCGACACTATTTTGTCTACTGGCTCTGGTTTTTCGCCGAATAGTCTCTCGAACTCTGCCTCGTGGGGAGTAATGACGATGTTTTTACCAAGGAGGCTGAGGTCTCTTGATAGATGTTTTAAGCCATCGGCATCGATTATGACTGGCTTCTCGTATTTCTTAGCTAGCTTGATTACTGCACGAAATGCTTCCCAGCTTTCGTCGTGGAGACCCATACCCATACCTATTGCTATTGAGTCAACCCTTGCTATGAAGGGTTCAAGTATCTGTACGTGGTCGGGGTGAAGCCATGGATGTTCACGTAGCTCTACCGGTATTATGGTGAAGTGGCTTGAGGCTGCTCTTACCACATTGCTTGGCGCTGCTAAGTAGACTAGGTCCACACCTGTTCTCTCGGCAGCGATTGCTGCTATGATTGGTGCTCCAACGAAGTCTATTGAGCCGCCTATCACTAGTACGCGGCCAGCCATACCTTTGTGGAAAAGCCATGTACGTCTAGGTACTCTGGCCTCAACATCACCGGGACCTACATATATCTCTGACTCTGGTGGCGCACCTATGCTCGCTACAACTAATTCTCCTACAACATCTGGTCTCTTTCTCAGGCCAGGCTTGGGCTTATGAAAGGTTACTGTGATGTCTGCTCTTACATGTGTTCCAGGTGTTTCTCCTGTATCGGGGTCTAGGCCGGACGGGACATCAATCGCTATTTTTAGACCACTTGAATTGTTTATCGCGTCTATGGCTTCTTTGTACGGTGAGCGTGGTGCACCATGGACACCTACGCCGAGAAGAGCGTCTATTACTACATCCGCATTGACCGGCGCTATCTCGGCTGTGGAGCGTACAGTGTGTATCGCGACAGTCGTGTCCATAGATAACAATATCTCGTACATCCTGCGTGTTTCCTCGGAGCGTATTTGCTCGGGTCTAGCAAGAAGTATTACCTCAACAGTATACCCCATATAGGCTAGGTGACGAGCAGCTGTCAGTCCATCCCCTCCATTGCCACCGCTTCCAGCATATATTATTACGCGTCCGCCTCTTCGTGCACGCTGCGCTACGATTTCTGCTACACTTCTACCAGCATTCTCCATGAGCTGTAGCCTTGAGACGCCGAGCCACTCCGAGTTAGTGTCAATAACGTGAACATCCTTTGAGAAAATCTCAGGGCCTAGCCCGAACTCTATCTCCATGACACGGGACCGTGTCTTAGAGAGTACTAGCGCTTAGTATTATCTCTGACACCGCCTCAGAGGCACTAGTTTATTTCCTCGGAGAACAAGAAGTATTATGGTGAGCCACCCTATGCCCAGGAAAATCACTCTAGAGGACATTGTTAAACTGGACTACGAGGGGGTCACGAGAAGCCTGCAAGATTTCATCAAGAACTACGTTGAAGACGCGAAAGCAAAAGGTGCTGTAGTCGGTGTAAGCGGGGGCGTTGATTCAGCCACTGTTCTTAATCTATTAGTGCGTTCGCTCGGAAAGGACAGAGTCCTCGCACTCGTCCTGCCAGATAGCTCTGTTACACCCAGAGAGGATGTTGAAGACGCAAAAGCCCTCATAGAGGGACTAGGGGTGCCTTACCGCATTATTGATATTAAGCCTATAGTTGATTCCTTTGTCGCGCAGCTAGGAGAAGCCGATAAAAGAACCATCGGCAATCTCAGAGCGCGTATAAGGATGTCCATACTTTATTATTACGCTAACAACCTTGGCTACTTAGTTGCCGGAACCGGTGATAGAAGCGAGCTACTCATAGGCTATTTCACTAAGTACGGTGATGGCGGTGTCGACTTTCTCCCGATAGGGTGCCTCTACAAGTCGCAGGTGAGGAGACTAGCGCTACACCTAGGCGTACCCGTTAAGATAGCGTGGAAGCCTAGCAGTCCTAGACTATGGCCAGGCCACCTAGCCGAAGAGGAGCTTGGAATGAAGTACGACGAGATAGACATCATACTCTATGCCTTGTTTGACGAAGGAATGGGCGTAAAAGAGGCAGCAGAAGCCACGGGGCTTCCCGCATCAAAAGTCATGCGTGTACTAGAGCTCTATGAGGCTAGTAAGCATAAGCGCTCTATGCCGCCTATGCCTAGCCCAGAGGAGTTTGTGTGGAGGTTTAAGCTCCAATAACACCCTTATGACCAGGTACTAGTGTTACTGGCTCCTCGAGCAACTCCTCAAGCTCTAGGTATAACTCCTTTATCACGGTAGTAGCCTCTATTTCGCCTCGCGTTATCTTTTCTATTTCCTCGTAAAGCTTCCTAGTTCGCTCCTCCGATACAAGTTCACCATAGTTCTCCGACAAGTAGTTATATACCTCTATGCCTAGCTTTGTAGGTATGAGTTTCTTCCTAAACTTGCTCTCAATTACGTACCCGTGGCGCTCAAGGGTGTCGATGGTCTTTGCATATGTGCTAGGCCTTCCTATGCCACGAGCCTTCATTAGCGCCACTACTTCGCCGTGACTATACAGCGTTATTCTGGAGCCTCTCTTTACGGCTACAAGCCTAGGCACTATTCTGTCTCCTGGGCTTAGGTCTTTTAGCTCGCCATATATTCTAGGGAAGGGATAGTATTCGTGAAAGCCCTCTTGCCTTGCACCCACATAGTATTGGACTACTATTTCCTTCCCGATATCAGGTATAACCAACTTGATAGTTGACTGTACAAGCTCTGCGGGCTTGGCCTGGCTGGCTATAAAGCGGCGAAATATGAGGTCGTAGAGCCTGTAATGGCTTTCTCTCATAGTTATAGGGACTCTTATTTCACCTGTGGCTATTAGTTTTCTAAGCTCTGCTGCATCTATGGGCCTTGTTGGCCTAATAGCTTCATGGTGGCCTTGTGGCCCCCAGCTTCTTGGTTGATAGTTCCCAGGGTTTGTCTTTTCTATGTACTCTTTTGCTACTATTTGTCCCGTTGATGATACATGAGTTGAGTCTGTTCTATGGTATGTTATGAGCCCGGCCTCGAACAATTCTTGGGCAATCCTCATTGTTTTTTGGGCAGGATAACCTAGTATTCTTGATGCATCGAATAGAAGTGTCTCAGTAGTATATGGCGGTGGCGGGTTGAGAACATTAATGCTTGTCTCTACTTCTTTTACTATGAGCCCCTTCTTGGTAATTATTTCAGCTATTTCTCTAGCTACCTCAGCGCTCTTTACAAACATCTTTAGGCGTGCTTGTTCACCTAGCTTAATGTACACGTTGTATCCCTGATTTCTCTTCCACTCGTTGTATCTTTCTACTAGCCATCCGAGAACAGGAGTTTGTACTCTGCCAGCACCTAGCCAGTTCTTTCCGAAGACGTTCCAGAGGTGCTGGCTTAGTCCGAATCCAATCCAGCGATCCTCTACTCTTCGGACGATTTGTGCAAATGCTAGTCTCTTATCGATGCTACGCGGCGTTGCTAAGGCCTTCATAAGCTCGTGGCGCGTTATTTCGTGCAGTTCTATTCTCTTAATACTGCGCGCATATGGTCTAAGTAGGAGGTACAAGTCGTAAGCGATTTTTTCGCCCTCGATATCGGGGTCCGTGGCTATGTAGACTACCTCTGTCTCTGTTGCTAGCTGGCGAAGAGCCTCTATGATATCTGCTTTGCTTACCACGTTTGTTGAGCCGCATTTGGGACAAGTATCGCTTGACGAGGAGAATTGGTGTCCGCAGCTAAGGCATTTCTTAATAGGCTTATATATGGGCGAGACCTTGTCGGGCGCCAACTCTACGCCGTGAATGCCTTCCCCATCTATTGACAAGTCGTATACATGGCCTGCCGATGCCGCTATTGTTGCTACATGTATTTTACCGGATACATTATTGTAGAAGGTTGTCTCATAAACTACTATTGAGCCTAGTCTCCTCCTAACAGGTTTCCCAAAGAAGGAGGCTATAGTCTTAGCCTTCGTGGGTGACTCTACTATTATCAACGAGGTCTCTATATTTACCTTCTTCCCTATTACTCCTTTCCTACTTCTTTCTGCTCTATCAAGCTCCTTTCTGAGCTTTTCCTCATCTAGTGGCTCAAAGTCTACGTTATCTATGAAGCGTTTAAGCCTTGATTTTAGAAGCTCTATTATCTCGGACTGTGTATCAATTACTATGCTTATCCCATGAGTCATATGTGATCCCAGCATTCTACTAGCCCTGCCGCTTGCTTGTACATAAGTGGCTGCATCCGGCATTATAGCCAGCAGTTTCCCTCTCTCAACTCTGAAGAGTATTGAACCCAGCACCACTGTTCCTTTTTCAGCTACGAGCTTCCTTATCCTCCTTAGGATTAGCCTACGATAATGAAGGATCTCTTCTAGTATCTCGCCGAGCTTGCCTTCTAGCGCCTCATTGCGCTGAAGAGCTATGCGGAGAACGGTTTGTTCGCCTGGACTAAGCTTCGATATCTTCTTTGCTAATTCGTCTATCCCGTCGAGTCCTAGATCGATTCCAACCCTTACAACCCTATATGGTGACAATAGCGCCTTTGGTGCTTCGATGGCTTGGCTCGGTGCACCGATGAATACTGTGTAAAGTACTCGTTCAGGCATATCAAGGCCTCTAACAATTGTGCCGTAGTATGATGCGACACCAACTAATACATCGTAATCGCCTCGTGCAAACTTGTCTAGTACACGTGTACCGGCAAGAGCTAGCCCAGCCCTAACTCCTTCATGGTTAAGGAGTTCTACTACTTGCTTTGCCACATCCCTACCGAACCTCTTTGCTACAAATACAAGTCCTCTCGGACCCAGCCTGGTAACTACCTTGATTGCTTCATTAACCGGGTTATCGGAGACGGAGTAGAAGTTTGTAACACTCCTCGTGTAGTCATATACGCGCCCAATATCAAAGCCTAGTAGCTCTCTGAATATCTTCGGTTTTAGACCATATGCTCGGCCCGTTGCAGAGGCTATGACGAGCTGGCCTGGAATAATTGACGCAAGCTTTGACGCAAGCTTGGCCTCAAGAACCTCTAGTTCTTCAAGCATTTTTTCGTAGAGCTTTATATGTCCACTAGCTTTCGCTATAGCTGCTGCTATCTTCTTCTTAATGACTTGGTAGGCAAGTGATACGCTCTCTTCATCAAATCCTAGCAAGACTAGGAGTCTGTCAATATTCTTAGAGTTCCGGAGAACAGCATCAACGTCATCAACTAATATAGACGAGAACTTGGTGCCACGTAACAGATCCCATTTACGAGAAACAAAGCTGGAAGTAGTGACTAGTATATCGTACTCATTGTCTTGTACAATGGATATTCTTGCGTCCCGTTGCTTCTTAGAGAGCATTGAGTGATAACTTACGATACGTGGTGCTTGGCTATCTCCAATCCTACTAGCTAGTGATGTAAGTTTTTTCTCTACATGGATTACTAGATTACCAGTTGGTAGCACGTAGTATATTTTTTCTCCCTGAAGCGCCTTATAAAGGGCATAAACGCTTAGTAGTGTTGTTTTTCCAACCCCTGTTGGAGCAACTATCGCAAGGCTCTCGTTCTGGAGAAGCCTCTTAGCCCATGTGCGCTGTGCGCTCCAAAGAGATCCCCCGGTTAGTTTCGTGAAGAACTCTTCGAATTCTCTAAGCTGTTGAATAGAGCTATATAGATACCAGTACCCTTGTAGTTTACCATTCTCGCTTAGTAACTTGCCGACAAGCGTAACCAGGTCATAGTAATCGAGCCTCTCTATCTTACGATAGTCTATCTGTGGAAGGCACTTTTCACAGGGTAGTCCTTTCTCTAGGCGCCGTGCATCGATAGGACCGCCACAGTTAGGGCAGGCATGATGGAATACCGGCGCCAGCAGCGTCAACGAGAATCCTCCCCGCTACCTACGTCTCACTATCTAAAGTGGAGGTGCATCGTGTCTTAGAGAGAAAGGGCTCAGTAACACCCATTTATGCCGTCTATTCAGGAGTATTACTTAGCGGAAGAGTGTCCTTACCGTGGGAAACGCAAAGCCTAAATACGAGGCTCCCCTCCTCTGCCCACACGACGAATAACGCCGAGGGAGACGGCAATGGCACAGGCAGGTGCAACCCCAAGCAATGTAGTCCTAGTCGGTAAGAAGCCCGTAATGAACTATGTACTAGCAACCCTAACCCTACTAAACCAGGGAGTTAAGGAAGTAGTGATAAAGGCCAGAGGCCGCGCAATAAGCAAAGCTGTAGACACTGTAGAGATAGTGAGGAAGAGATTCCTACCAGGCAAGATCGACATAAAGGACATAAAGATAGACAGCCAGGTAATACAGAGCCCTGACGGCCGCCAGAGCAGAGTAAGTACCATCG
>JALVHV010000129.1 GCA_027028845.1 Pyrodictiaceae archaeon
TACCGAGGAGAAGCTCCGCGTAGCGAGGGAGGCTTCTTGGATAGTTGAGGAGGAGCTAAGGAAAGCGGGCCTATACTATGATGTGTGGCAGGCATTCGCCGTCGTGGGTGACGATGAGTGGGTCGGTGTTAAGGGCGACCAGAGAGCTGTGGGGAGGATAGTGGTTGTCCGCGTAGTGCTGAGCGAGGACGGGATGACCGCTGACTGGGCCCGCATACCCTACGAGGTCCTCGACAAGATAGCTTGGAGGATTACGAGCGAGGTACCTGGCGTCACCATGGTAACGTATGCTGTCACCACGAAGCCTCCCTCAACGATAGAGCCTTGTTGAGCTCGATTTTTACCCGGGTTAAGTACAGCTAGCGGCCTTGTTTAGGGAACCCTATTATAATAAGTTCCCTTAGTTATTACACGGTGTTTTACAGGTGGAGTTCAAGCTCCTACGAATAAATCTCTGGACCCAGAAGACTCGGGAAGAAAAAGTTGATGAAAAGACTCTTCGCCGCTTCATCGGCGGCAGGGGCCTCGGAGCCTACCTAGCACTCAGGGAGATACCCAAAGGCGCTGACCCCTTTGGCCCCGAGAACAAGCTCTACATCTTAACGGGGCCTATTACTGGCACTGCCGCGGTCGAGACCGGCCGGTACCATGTTGTTGGTAAGAGCCCTCTCACGGGCATACTCGGTGATAGTAACTCGGGTGGACAATTCGGTCCCTGGCTACGCTTCGCAGGCTACGATGGAATAGTCCTCGAGAGTGTAAGCGAGGAACCTGTATGGATAAGCATAGTTGATGGCGAAGTCAAGTTCCATGACGCTAAGAACCTATGGGGCCGCGGCGTCATACACACTGAGAACGTTATAAGGGAGACGATGGGGATAACCAAGCCCGATCTCGGCAGTGTCTTGGCTATAGGTCCTGCTGGCGAGAACCTCTCAAAGATAGCAGCGATAATGAATGACAAGTACCGCGCAGCTGGCCGCACAGGGCTAGGAGCAGTAATGGGCGCGAAGAAGGTCAAGGCGATATTCGTCTATGGACATAGGAAGATAGAGCTATACGATAGGTCAAAATTCGCCCAGGTCGCTAGGGAGCTTGCGAAGAAGATCATGGAGCACAGCGTTGAGCAGGCCCTGACCAAGTATGGTACAGCAGTCCTAGTAAACATCATAAACGAGCACGGCGGGCTCCCGACCAAGAACTGGACACGAGGAACCTTCGAGAAGGCCTACGATATTAGCGGCGAGTATCTCGCCGAGCATTATCTGAAGACCAACAAGGGTTGCTGGGGCTGTGTAATCCGCTGCGCTAGGGTAGCTGAGGTGAAGAGCGGGCCCTACCGCACACCGGTATCAGAGGGACCCGAGTACGAGACCATCTGGGCAAACGGGGCTAATACCTTGATAGGCAACATGGAGGCAATTATCAAGATAAACTACTTGCTCAACGACATGGGGTTCGACACTATAAGCTTCGGCAACACCGCAGCAGTCCTCATGGAGCTATACGAGAAGGCACAGAAAGGCGAACTACCCAAGGATAAGGCAGAGAAGCTCCTCAGCCTCCTCGAGGACGTTGAGCCCACATGGGGCAATGCTGACGCAGTGATAAGGCTGATATGGAAAACCGCTTATCGCGACGGCATAGGAGAATATACAGCCGAGGGCGCTAAGAGACTGGCCGAGGCCTTTGGCTGCCCAGACTGCGCCATCCATGTCAAGGGGCTCGAGCTACCAGCCTACGACCCCAGAGCAATCAACAGCATGGCACTAAGCTACGCTACGTCCAACAGAGGAGGGTGCCACCTAAGAGCTTATAGCGTCAGCTTCGACGTACTAGGTGTGCCAGAGAAGTACGACCCACTGAAAATTGACCCGAAGAAGGCCGAGCTAGTGAAGTGGCAACAAGACTACTTCGCTGTAATCGACAGCCTAGTAGTGTGTAAGTTCAACACCTTCGCCGATGCACCCGAGTACTACGTGGAGTTATTGAAGGCTGCTATGGGCTGGGAGGACCTAACAGTGGATGAGCTACTAACCACGGGCGAGCGCATCTATAACGTTGAGAGGCTCTTCGCGGTAAGAGAGGGAACAGGGTACCACGATACGCTGCCCAAGAGGCTACTAGAGGAACCGCTACCCGATGGCCCAGCTAAGGGCAAGACAGCCAAGGAGGCGCTCGAGGCCTATCTACCAGTCTACTACAAGGCCCGCGGATGGATAGATGGCAAACCAACACCAGAGACGCTGAAGAGACTCGGGCTAGATGAGTTCCTCTACATAGTCTCCTAACCAGCTACACGACATAACGAGTAGGGCTTCACGTCCCAACATTTTTATTACTTTTATTAAACTCATCCAGACCTAGCCGATGGTTTCCCAATCTAAAAGCAATGCAGCATACATATTAGGGCAAAGATCCTTCTTGTACACATGTAGGAGAAGTACTCATCCAATGCTTAGTTAGAACACTTCATCGTTGTCTTGGCAAGAATATGGCTTAGTACTGGAGGGCGAAGCAGTATGAGTGACTATATAGAGGTCACAGCTGTATTTCTCCAAGAGTTCCGCGAACTAGTAGGAGGTTTTGAGAAGAAGGTAAAGCTGCCCAAGGGCTCAACGGTAAGGGATCTAATCAACCATATTGATTGGGAGCTTAAGCCGGGGTTCAAGAACCGTGTCCTAGACGAGAAGGGGGAGATAAGGTATCCTGTGGAGATAGCTGTTAATGGTAGAAGAATAGAGTTCCTTAAGGGACTTGACACCGAGCTACGTGATGGCGACAGGGTGGTTTTCTCTCCGAGAGCCCTCTTCGTCGTCTAAGCTCCACTGCGAGGTAACCGAGGCTTGAGCACTAGTTGTGAACCGTTGCGCGATGTTTGTGACGAGGTGCTCGGGATACTCAGCTCTATGTCAGAGGCTATTGGCAAGGGTCGCGGGAAGGGCTCTGGACTCGCCCGCTTACTCCGTGAGGCAGCTTATCGTCTCGGAGATGCTGCCTCTGAGTGCATCAGGGGCTGTAATGGTAGCTCTGAGCCTCGTTGCGTACTAGGTGATCTTGCTGATAGGTTGCAGGCTGTTATGCAGGGCGCGGCTATTAGGCTTGAGCGAGTCGGGAGGCTTGGTAGCGAGGCAGAAGAGGAGCTAGCAAGAATACTTGTTGATACACTATACTCTATTGTCTCTAGTCTTTGTCGCTACGCTGGCTACCTAGGATAGCTTAGACTCCTCCATGAGTAGCCTAGTTAGTGCTGCTAGTAACGAGTTGTTATCGCCTTGGTTCCCGATGCTTATTCTCGCATAGTTATTGCCGAGCGTGGTCTCTGCTACTGCTACTCCTTGGCTGCATAGCTTCTCTGCTACCCGTTCAATACTCGTCCTTATTAGGAGGAAGCTGCTCCAAGACCTATAAGCATAGACTCCGCTAAGGCCGAGGAGGAGCTGCCGGGTTCTCTCCCGCTCAGCTATAAGTCTCTCAACCATTTTGAAATAGTATCCCTGGTTCCTTAGAGCCGCCAGGCCAGCTAGCAGTGATAGCCTAGAGGGGGGTGGTGCTAGCCGCGATAACTCCTGGGCGAGCCTCTCAGAGGAGACAAGGTACGCTAGACCGGTGCTTGCGAGCGCGTAGGCCTGCTCCATGCTCCGCATAACTATGAGACACGGATAAGACTCGGCGAGCTCGGCTACACTGAACCCACTAAACTCGTAGAAACTCTCATCCACAAGCACTATTGTTTCTCGCCTACATGTCTCCTCTAGCAAGTCCCTGGCCTCTCCAAGGCTTCTTAGTATAAGGGAGCCCGTGGGGTCACTAGGATTATCCAGCACGGCTAGGTCGGCTCTACTCGTTTCCCCCAGTAGCTTGTCTAGAGGGATTCGCCAAGACTCGTCCTGCTCAAGGAGAGCTACCTCCGTGACGTCATCAGCATGGCTCTCTAGCAGGCTGCGTAGCTCTTGGAGACCCGGGCTCGGCGCCACTACCCTGGGCCTCCTCTTCCTGAGCCTGGCCACGAGGCCTAGTACAGCAGGAACCGCGGCAGCACGGCCCCCAAGGAGAGTTATTGTGCTCTCTTCGATGCCGTGGTGCCTAGCTAGCTCTGAGCGAAGCTCCTCAGCGAGACCCTCTTCGCTGTATCTGTTTAGTTCTTGAAGCCCTTTCTCAAGGGCTGCTAGAACGCTCTCGGGAGGCGGGTAGGGGGCCTCTAGCTTATCGAGACGTATAATGGCTTCTCGGCAACCCATCTCGTCCTTATCCCACGGCTATGCTTTGCAGGGGGCTGTGTCTTTCTCTATCCCTTGTCCCCTATATCTTGTCCAGGATGGATTGCTTCTTCGCCTCGTATTCTTCCTCGCTTATTATCCCTGCTTCTCTGAGCTCTCTTAGTTTCCGTAGAAGCTCGATACCCGAGTCCTTCCTATCCTCGGCGGTACGGGTAGGAGTACTCCTGGTTGAGCGAGCTACTAGTTCCTTGGGCTTATGGAGAGTCCAGTCTTCGCTGACAAGGTTCTTCTTCTTGTTAAGTGTCGGCGGCTCTATTGATACCTCTCTTAACGCGTTATACACGGCTGTTATTGCTTTCTTCGAGTCATCCTTATCCATCCAGGACATTTCGAGTTTCTCGCCGCTCTCAAGCACTATGTAGAACTGCGACCCAACTACACCTCCATGGTATACTATTTTCTCGAGCTTCTCGTAGGGCACGGCTTTCAGCTCATACCTGCCTAGTACCTTCTCGTCAAACACTATTATCCGCCTATCCGTTATGACTAGCCACTTTGGCTTCTCGATAGCGAATCTCTTCTTAACCATGAAGAGTACTTCCTCTCCTTGTTCGAGGCTATCAGCGAGCCCTTTCGGGATCTTCTTACCCATTTACAAGTTACCTCGCATTTTGGAAACCGTTGAGAGAACTAGGAGGACCCTAGTGTTCTCCCGAGTAAAGAGGTTGGGTAGACACTATAATACCTACCTATTATCGTAATCACTCTAGGAGCGGGGAGCCGTCCTAGTTCTTAGTGGTGTAAGCATCTTGGATATTGTTGGTGTCGTGCTAGGTGGCGGGGAGGGTAAGCGCTTCGGTGGTGACAAGCTAGTAGCTCTCGTTGATGGCTATCCGTCTGTAACGAGAGTTGCTAGTACTCTGCGCCGAGCCGGGGCCCGTCTCGTGTATGTCCTTACTCGTGACGAGGCGCGTTGCAAGCTCTATACTGCTCTTGCAGGGCTTGATGGCTGCCTCTACGACGAGCCCAGTAAGTGCCAAGGGCCTGGCTATGCTCTCGCATCCCTGACCGAGCTTAACGCTGGCTACGTGCTTGTAGCTCCGGGTGATGCGCCGTGGCTCTCCCCTAATACTTATAAGAACTTGATGAGCTACCTTAGTGGCTGCGACATAGCCGTCCCGCTGCATGGTAACGGGTTCCTGGAGACACTGGTTCTTGTTATTAGGGGTTCTTTTCTCCCAGTTATACAACGTATAGCTGAGACAATGTGTGCTCTTCGAGGCGATGTTCGTCCATCAGACTATGTACGGTTTTCCCGCTGCTCTGTACTAGTAGGATCGTCGCTCTTAGGGGTATTGTCGCCTAGCTCTTTTGCCCATATTAATACACGAGAAGCCCTACGCACTAGGGCTGCTAGGAATCCCCTGGGCGGCAAGGAGGTCTTAGAGATTAGGCCGGGGAACCAGGTCTTCGAGGTTATTAGGGATAGGGAGAAGCTGTGCAGGTACCTCCTCGAGGAGGCGAGGGTCTACGCTGAGAAGGGTCTTGTTCACCTGGCTCGTCACTCTAGGCGAGACTATGAGTATATCTGTGCATCCGGGGACAAGGGATAGTGAATAAAGACCCCCTGGGGCACTGCTTCTTCTTACTCTCTGGGCTCTAGGCCGTGGCAAGGCTAAACATAGTAACTAATCCAGCTCTTCAGAACATCCTGCTCGAGCTACGCGACAAGGATACATCATCTACCCGTTTCTGCGACCTACTGGAGGAGGCCGGGTTCCTGCTGGCCTATGAGGCTTCGCGCGAGCTACCCACAGTCAAGGACAGTGTTCTAACTCCTCTAGGCGCCGAGGCGGAGGCAACACGTGTGAGAGACGAGGACGTAGCTATTATCGCTGTGCTCCGAGCCGCTCTCCCAATGGCGCTCGGGGCTAGGAAGCTCTACAGGAGAGCTAGTCTCGGCTTTGTTGCCGCGAAGAGAGTTGAGGAGAAGCGTAGGAGGCAGGGAGATAGACTAGTGTTTGACGTGGAGACGCCGTACTGGAGCATTGGCGACATAAGTGGTAAGCACGTCATACTCGTCGACCCGATGCTCGCGACAGGTAGCACTTTGTCCAGAATAGTTGAGCGACTAAGCGAGTACGACCCGGCAAAGATAGTGGTCATAAGCCTCATAGCTACCAAGCAGGGAGTAGGGGCTCTCGAGGAGACCGCTAGGAGGACTAGAGTAGATCTAGTAATCTATAGTGGGGCCCTCGACCCCGTGCTCAATGAAGAAGGCTTCATAGTCCCAGGGCTCGGGGATGCCGGCGATAGGTGCTTTGGACAATAAGGTGCCAGGCGCGAAGAGGCGCCAATGAGTAAGGACTTATAGGCCTTGCCTAGGTAGAAGGGGTAGCCGGGAAATGGGGATCTTTTCGGGGAGCGCGACCCCGCATCACGCCAAAAACCATTGTCTTGGGGGATGACTGGGCGGTTACCCAGCCGACGCACCCGCTTCATTGCTCCTCCTCTGGTGGTTTCTGTCTTGCTAGTTTCCCGCCAACTATTCCGAGCGCTGCCTCGGTGGCGTGTTCCTTGCCTAGGCCTATTGGGTAGAATATGACCATGTTCTTCTCCTTGGCTATCTCAATTAGTGTCTGTAATTCTCTGAGACGTAGAGCAGCTGGGTGCTCCTCGTAGACCCTGGCTGCCTCCCCAAGGATTTGTGCTGCTTGTCGCTCACCCTCTGCCTCGATTATCTTGGCTCTTCTCCATCTCTCTGCCTCTGCTTGTCTCGCCATAGCTCTTACCATGCCTTCTGGCAAGACAACCTCCTTGATGGTGACCATTGTTACCTTTATTCCCCATGGGTCTGTTAGCTCGTCTAGTATCTTTTGTAGCTCCTTGTTTATCTCCTCTCTACGCATAAGGAGATCGTCTAGCTCGCTCTTACCTATTATATCCCTTAGAGTTGTTTGCGCAAGCATCGTGACTGCTAAGTTGTAGTTCTTTACTGTTAGTACTGCCTTTAGTGGATCCTGTACCCTATAGTACACAACAGCGTCGACGGAGACCTCTACGTTGTCCCTAGTTATGATTCTTTGCCTAGGAACATCAACTGTGTGTATTCGTAGATCAACAATTGTTACCCGGTCTATGAATGGAACAATTACTACTACTCCTGGCCCCTTTGCACCTATTGCCCTGCCTAGTCGGAAGACAACCGCTCTCTCATATTCACGTACAATTCGTATACTATACAACAGTATTATGAATATTATGAGTAGCGCAAAGAAGACAGCAATTATAGTCCCAATATTACTCGGAGAACCGCCGGGTGCTGCTTGTTGTGCATAAGCTGTTTTTATTAGTAATGCTGTATTCATAATGCATTACACCCGAACAAAGGGATTAAATAAACACCTTGTAATAGAGGTATATGTTTTTGCTTCGTGTATATGTGTTCACCTGGGACCTATTTATCTCTGTTATTGGACAAGACACGCTTACAATGCTCTATTATCTCTCTCCTTACACGGTAGACTTTGACCTCGCCGCTTGTTCTCTTGCCTTGAGCAATTGGGCATATCTTTCTCAGCGGGCACTTCGAGCAAGGACAAGCCGAGTTGTCTTGCTCTATGCGCTCTACCCAGCCAAAAGTCTCCATGAGGCCTAGTGCTGAGCGTACTCGGTGAAGTGGTATACGTAGTCTTAGCGCTATGTACTCGGGGGCTGCTATACCCAGCTCTGCTATTGTGAGGGCTATTTTACAGAGCTCCTCCTCACTACCCATACCAATTTACCACTATGCGTGATTTGTCCTAGACTAGTGGCATTGAGGGGGCTAGGCGTAGCCTGAGCCCACGTAGAGCTTGCATAGCCTTGTCCACGGTCTCGTCTATCTTATTGGCTGGCACGCCTCGCTGCGCTGCTATGCGCTTGACCTCTTTCTCTACTAGGGCGTAGCGCTTGTAGGTCTCGTTAAGCTTTCTCCAAGGTATGTCTCGGAGAGCCTCCGCAACCTCCTTGTTATAGGGAATTATGCCTTCTAGCATAAGGACGGCTATTATCGGGTACCCCACGTAGCCCCGATACCTTGTTCCGTTATCATCGCTGAAAACGAGCAACGAATCCGGGTCGACGTAGACATTGTATACCCGGTCTCCCTCGCTACTAATGACTCGGTAGCGCCTAGGGCCTATCTTCTCTACACGGCCATCAGCTATAGCGCCCATCGCTTCAAGTATCTTTATCCTTGGAGGCATGCGGAGAACACGCACATTACTCACCACTCG
>JALVHV010000130.1 GCA_027028845.1 Pyrodictiaceae archaeon
CTTCAAAGCTTGTATTAATTAGCGATCTTAAGCAAACTGTTAAGCCCTATACGGAGACTGATGTATGTAATCAGGTAGCATGGATTCAGAGCTCTGGATGGCGCGTTGTTATACTTACGCCTTCTAATAACTATCCTTCATGCCTTGACGGTACAGGAGCCAGAGTAATTACGATAGACAGTATCAATGCTATTGAGCGTGCATTGTTGCGTTTATAGTGATAGTATTCATGCAATTAGTGACGTACTAGTCATTATTGCATTTGAGAAATATTTTGTCCTTGCTTGTTTCACCTACATACTTACCGAAGCGGAGACTAGCCATATCGAGTTTTTCTGCAAGCTTTAGTACTGATACTAGGGCACAGCCACGTGTTACGCGTTGGAGCTCTCTAATACCCTTTGTCTTATCTTCTAACAGATTTATGACCGTGAATGATACAGCAGTCTCCACGCTTTTGTCTCGAAGAGGTAGATGCTCTGCATCAGCTTCTACGAGTTCTGTGAGAAAGCCTAAGCCAAGCTTCCTTATTCTTCGTTGAGCTTGTCTTAGCATTCCTGGAGACAAGTCTAGGCATAGGTAGTAACTCACGTTATAGAGTCTTCTCATACCCTTTAGGAACTCTATGAAAAGTGCTGTACCGCAACCACAGTCAAGTACCTTATTACGTACATCTACATGTTTCATAGATACGGTATATTTCTCTAATTGTTCCTCGGCATAAATTGCATCATAGTCCTTACTCGTTATATCATACTTTAGTCTAAGAACCTGCTTCTTAGTCGACACAAGCTTCCCTCGTTTCATGCCAACATACTCGTTCTAATTCCTTTTCGCAGGTATAGGAGGTTATCAGTTTCGAAACTTTCTAGGTAAAATAAATTAAAAATAGGAATTAGAACGATATTTGAAGAGATGAGGGTAAAAGAATGTTAATGCACGCTACTTTAGTGCTACGTGTAGAGTGCTTCTTGTTGCCTTAAGGCCTGGCTCGCCGTGCTGCACTTGCTTACACGTTGGACTGAATTCTCCTAGATAGTGTCCTATCATTTCTGGCTGTATTCTTACTGGCACGAATTCCTTTCCATTGTATACAGCTATAGTTAAGCCAACCATTTCTGGTAATATTATCATGTCCCTTACATGTGTCTTAACAACAACTTTCTTCCCTTCAAGTATTTTCTTACGTGCCTTTCTTATTTTCCATAATAGTCTTCGTTGCTGATCCGTTAGGCCTCGGAGTAGACTTCGCCTCTGCCTTGCTGGCAATAGTTTTACGAATTCATCCATAGGCATGGATAAGAGTTCCTCTAGGGAATAGCCGCGATACTTAAACTTCTTCCATTCTGGCGGAAGAGCGTCAAGCCATTTCTTCATTTCCTCGTCTAGTCGGAGGCGCGCACTCTGCATAATTACTCCCTCTACACATCAATAGCTAAGGGGTTGAATTAGGTTTACCTCTTCTTACGACCAGTTGACCTGGCAGCTATGTGGCCTACTTTGCGGCCTGGAGGCGCGTTACGCGAGACTGTTGTTGGGAAGCTCGGGCTCTGGTGACTACCACCACCATGCGGATGATCTACAGCGTTCATCGCTACGCCTCTTACACGTGGCCATACATGTGGTTTTGCACTCCACTTGTAGTATGAGGCGCCTGCTTTTAGTAATGGCTTCTCTAGCCTACCTCCTCCAGCTATTACCCCTATAGTCGCTCTTGCATCATTAGGTACTTCTTTTACTTTGCCGCTGGGGAGCTGAATTAGTGTCTTGTTTCCGCTTCTTCCAATAATAACTGCGTATGTCCCCGAGGACCTGGCTATCTTCCCGCCATCTCCTGGCCGTATCTCTATGTTGGTTACCTGTGTTCCCTCCGGTATTCTCCCTACTGGCAGTATGTTACCATTGCTCGGTGTGGCTTCAGGCCCTATCTCTACGATTTGGCCAACATACATTCCCTCAACAGCTGGTATCCAGAAGTCCTGTCCGTTCTCTAGCACAATATGTGCCAATGGGACCCATCTTCCCGGGTCATGTACCAGCTCTACAACCCTACCTCTAAGAGTAACTGGTGTTAGCGGTGGATATCGAGCTGGTGCCGGGTGGAGCCACGGCCTGCTACGATATAGCGGTGTACCCCTACCCCTACGCTGGATAATCAATCGCTTGCCCATAGCTTAGCACCCTTCTCCCAGCCTTCCCAACCCCTTCTCCCGGATTCTTAACTGTTATCGGTGGAGTATATGCACGGAAAAATATGCCCGACATGGATTTAAAGTGCTTAAGCAATGCTTCACCTATTCCAAGCCTAAGAAGATGAGATGCCTCTTCCTCAGATATATTTGCGAATCTTTTTATGGACTCAATATAGCTGGGACTAGATGATCCAAACACTATGAAGTTGTGGGCATTATTCCACATGCTCTGTGGAAAATCCTCCGGTTGCTGAGACGCCAATACAAGGTTTATGCCTAAACTCCTAGCAGATCTAACTAGTTTATCATACTTAGAGCCTAGTTCACTTATTACTCGCCAGGCCTCATCACCTATGATTACTTTGTATCGACATCTGCTAGGCCAATTAAGCAAAGTGTCTAAGCTAATTAGATCTGTTTTATTACTATCATATATCTCGAGGTTACCTAGCCACATAATTCTGTCTATTAATTCTTCTAAATCACCTTTAGGATCTATAACTTTTAGGCAATAGTTTTCTTTAACAATGCTTTCGAACACTAAGCGTGCAAGAAGCGTTGTTTTCCCTCTACCACTCGGGCCAACAACCAGTGTATGAAGAGCACCTAGTCTATTACTCCACATGGGGAGTTTTACAGGGGTGTTGTTAAGCATCTCATAGCCTATCAAGAGGCCAGAGCTACTTTGAAGAGCAAGCAAGGAATAAGTGTAATTTAATGCTCGGATGATATTAGTTGCAATTGAATTGCGTGATATAATTGGCTTATATCTATTTAGTAAAAAACTGCAAGCACTCTTTATGCCACATCTATATATGGATAATTTCTTCTTTATGTCGCTAAGCTTTGCCTCACTATCTAGCGCTATTAGAAGCGTTGGTTTAATCGGGTCATTTAACCTAGATAATTCTTTGTAAACATATTCTAATAATTCTAGGCGTTGTTTCGCTCGCAGATTATCCGGGTTACGTTCAAGTTCAACTCTGTATGTTAGTATTTTTGCCTCAATTTCGCGAAGAGCCTTGTAAAGTTGAATTCTCTCATAAGCTACAAATATACCCGACAGATTTGGGTCCCTCATTAACTCTAATAGTGCACCGCTTCGAAGAAGACCTAGTATACACTCATCACGATATATTCTATATAAATGGTAGCATTTATTATCTATATTAATACAACATTTTTGACTACTTTCCTTCTTTTTTCTATTAAATATTCTATCTATTAATGAGCTAATACCTATGTACCCCGGAACGATACTAGATAATATAATTATTGCTATTATGCTAACTATAATCATGATATCACCTAAGAACATTAGCTAAATAAACAGATAATATTAGATTTATTATAGATATTATTAATATATATTTTTCTTTTATAATAATCGCTGCTATTAATCCAAATAATGAAGCTACAAGAGCTATTTTCAACGACGTCTGAAGCTTCAGCCTCAATACCGCTTTTTGAGACATGCCTAGTCACCACACTCTTCAGAGCTCAAATATTATGCGTGAGTACGAAGCACCAAGGGCACGAGCAGCACCAGCAACTACTAAGCTCATAATTGTAAGGAACGAGAATACAGCTATCGGTAGTGCTGTCATATATACTATTAGGTACATTAATGTACTAAAATTGAAGTCCTCATTACTAGGTGTTTGCTGAATTATTTTTCCAGCTACAATTTTATCCCAATTAACATAACATGTACCTTTTTTAGTTATTTCAATTGTTATCGGATAGCCCACACTACCATATATACCAAACTCATAAATACGTACCCCTATTCCTCTCCATCGCTTATAAAGCAAGGCACTTGTATAGATATCGCCTCCTTTTGTTTTGAACTCAACACTACATGTACCTGGTACATACAGCTCTATGTGTACATAATTTGTAGAAGGTGTGCATGTAATCACCGATATAGAATCCGTATTTTGATTTACTCTTACACTTGTGCAATCCTGGCTAAAGAGTAATACGTCAGGGTTCAGAAACACGTAATCTTTTAGGCGTATATCTAGGCGGTAGGGTGCTTCATCTAAGTCATACGTTAGCCTAAGATTTTGTGGTATATTTATAAAGCCTTGATTTACTATCTTTGCTCCAAGATATTCTACATATACTATGTATGTACCATTAGGTATGCCTTCTGGGTATATTATATAATAGCTTCCGTCTTGCTGTATTCTAAATATGAACGCTGTACGGAGGTCTGTATTATTAAAGAAAATTAGGCCTCCATGAGGATATGTATTTGCTTCTCCATAAACTGTTCCCCAAAGATTATAGGTCTTGTAAATGGATACATGCCCTGACTCAGGAGCACTTGCGTACCCTTGTATAAGACCTTGGTAGAAGAAGCTAACCCAGATAGGTAGATATGGCAGCATTGCATTGGCTACGAGACTAAATGCAAGTAATGATGCACCTGCATTACGTCCGAGCCTAAAGGGTAATGACATCAATACTATGCCTAGTGCAGCTAGCGCGGCCTTAGTACTCATAACTATACCTGTTATTATTATTATTATTGTAAATGCCGATATTAGTGCATAAAAATTTAGTGTAAGAGGTATTAGGAAGAAGGAGAAGAATTTATTATAAGCTGATGCAAATATAGACGTCATCATCATAAACATCTTTAGTATAAATTGTGCTGTAAGTATTGCACTCATTCGAGATTTTGCATAAAGTACTACGTCTTGAAGTGTATATCCACTCCAGGATGCAATAAGGTCTGAAAGATATAGGAGAGCTGAGAAGGAAAGCGCTAATATCACAGCCCACATACTATCCTGAATAAGAAGTGGCGCCCACCTCTTTAGACTACGTATAGGTATTGGCGCCAAGTAGATTAGTACACCAACATGGTAAGTGAGTACAGATATTTGTATAGCTAATAAAAGCAAGGCTGAGGGGCTCAGTGCTACCATGGCTTATTATCACCTGCTAGGGTTGTGCTGATGTTACATTGATGCTTGGTGACCCAACAGCCATATTAACAATATATGATATTAGCGCGAATATTGACGAGCCTAGTGCGAGCCAGAAGGCGGCCCAGACAGCATCCTCAACGAGGTCTTGCCCGGCTCTCTTTACTCTCATAAAGGGTATAGGAGAGCCTTTGAGGAGCCAGCCGATACTCCATGTTAAAAGGAATAATCCCCATGCTATGGTAACTATCCTGGTTGTGAGCGTATTTATGAAACTCACTATATCGCTCAACTTACCCCGTAGATTCTTTGCTCGTAGAACCAATATCCGGGAATGGGGTAGGTGAAACTATTCCTTTCTTTGAAGCTTATGCTTATACTTATGAAATTGAATCTCTGCCTCTATAAGGGCTTTATAAAACGCCTCTTCGCCGAATACTAGCTTTTTCAGAACCCTCCTAGCCGTTGACGGACCAATGCCGACCCAAGATAAGGCCTCGATACCTTTTTTACCATAATTAAGTACAATGTTTGCCCTCTCATAAGCCTCTCTTAGCAACCTAGCCTCGCTTTTTGTGATGGTTCTTAGCTGGCGTCTCCTCCTTACAATATTAGCGATTTTCTTGGCCTCTTCCATGCTGGCAAATGGTGCTAACATTCTCGAGCCACATTCTTCGCACTTCGGAGCATCTTCTATACTCGAGATTAACTCTTTCCTAATCGAACCACACATAAGACATACTAGGTATACCTCCTTCCGAGATAGTCTCCTCTTAATAGCCTCAGCGATGATAGTAGATGGTAATTGTTTTGCAACTATCTTGTCACTAAACCTTGCCTCTGATACAGCGTCCTCTGCTAAAATAGATACGTTTCTTAGTTCAACAACCTTTAGCTTACGTACTTCCTTTTTTAACTCCTTAATGAATTGTAAGAGCGCATTAACGTCAATCTTTCTCACAAGGATCTCTCTGAAGGCCTCCTCACCAAGAATGGTATCAGCTAATCTTCTTAGTGTTCTCTTCAAAAGCGTAGTATCAACTACCTCGCGCTGAATAGCACCACTCCTTACACTAACTCTGTAGAGAGTCCACTCAAACGTTTTACTTCTTCTAACTGCCCTCTTAACGAGCTCTATTATTTCTTTATCACTTAGCATCATTAACCCTTGTAGTATCTGTCTAACATAAGATGCTGAACGGCGCGATGGAAGACGGACAGCGACTACATAGGGTGTACTAGCTGTTGATGGATTAAAACCTTCCACTTCAGCTATATACGCTGAGATAAGGTACTCAAGAGCCTTATTCCCTCTAGACCCTAAGAAACTATAAATGATAAAGACATCACCGTAATGCTCTATGATACAGCTTCTATCGCTAGGTAGTTCTCCTATATCTTTGAAATAATTCATAAGCTTCCTAGTCACCAGGGCCTTAGCACGCTCAGACAAGGGATAATTCTCTAAAACACCATTGTTCTCCTTAAACCTTCTCAGTATGCTTCCAACCTCGCGTGCAACACCGTATTCAACCGGTATTAGCTCGCCCTCCCATGCCGGAGGCATTAATCGCTCTGTATCTCTTCGAGGAATTACACGCACAACATCATTTGCAATATCTATTACCTCCCAAACCCTACCCGCTAATACAAAGACATCGCCCCTATCGAGTGTCGCAACAAACTCCTCGTCAAGTACACCTATCTTCTTACCACTAACGGAGTCGATTACATCATATTGCTTAGTCTCCGTTATCATCGTTGTAGAAAAGTAGTAACTCTTACTACGCGGTCCAAGCTTAATCTCGTTGCCATTAAAACGAAGAATGCCAACAGAATCTGCTACACTGATTGCTTGAATAAACTGATCTATGTCAAGGTTTTCATAGAATTTACTACGTGTAATAATATTGTAGGCATCTAGTAACTTTATTGAACCTCTCTCTATAACCAAGCCAACAACTTGATGAATCAAAGCATCTAGTGCATTCATATGTATATAGAGGTCCTCTAAGTTGCCTCGCATAGCTCTAGCAGCTATAACAGCTGATTCGAGGATATCAAAAACATTAGGCGATGCAACTATGATGCCCCTTGACACTAAGCCTAATTTATGTGAAGCCCTACCAACGCGCTGAACAAGCTTAGAGGCCTGACGCGGAGATAAGTACTGGATAACTAAGTCAACACGCCCTATATCGATGCCCAGTTCTAGGCTTGAAGTCGCTATAAGCAATCTCACCTTGCCGTCCCGGAAGAATGTTTCACTCTCTATTCGTTCATCCCTACTCAGACTACCGTGATGAACACGGACAATACTGCCTAGCCTACTCCTAAGTAAAGCGCCGAGCACCTCTGCTGTGTCACGAGTATTCGTGAACAGCAAAACATTTCCACGAGAACTTGCCACCTTGTTTGCTATATAATTTACTCTAGCATTAAGAGACTCCAGCGAATTAGAACAAGGCTCCTTAGGACATGGTACATCGACCTCTATTGCATAGCGTTTTACTAATCTATTTGCATCAATAATTCTGAATAATCTATGCCCCATGATAAGCCTTGCAACACCAAACGGATCACTTAGCGTTGCCGATAATGCTATAATCTTTAGGTGTTTCCTCGAATAAAGAGCATCAACACGCTCTATCGCTAGAGATAACTCTACACCACGCTTACTCGATAAGAGTTCGTGAACTTCATCTATTATTACGTATTCCAAATACCTTAACGATCTCCTAAAAGACTCCGAGGATAAAAGTAAGTAGAAAGTTTCAGGAGTCATAATAGCTATTGCTGGAGGATTCCTCAAGAATTCTTTTTTCTCCGACGCACTGCTATCACCATGCCTAACTCTAAGACTTAAACCCGTCTCTTCGGCAATACTCGCCATTCTTTGGAAAATGTCTCTGTTTAGGCTCTTAAGGGGAGTAATATAGAGAGCACGTATCCCGGAGAGCCTGTTTCTAAGTATCATGGACATTACAGGAAACAAAGCTGCTTCCGTTTTTCCGCTCCCAGTGGGAGCAGCTATTAGGACACTATAACCACTAAGAATAAGAGGAATAGCTGCCGACTGTACGGGAGTAGGTTCTCTATATCCATATTTACTGAGTACCTTATAGAGCCGCGTGTCAAGTAGAGAAAAAACATTATCTTGTTGCACTACCAGCTCACCTCAGAGCTTGGAAGAGTACTAATGAGACAACAACTTAGTATTACTTTCTCATTACTCATTGCCGCTACTGTATTATTCGTGCCTAGTCAATACGCTAATATTGTATACCCTCTAATAGGGATTCTCGTTGCTTTAATACTCAAATCAATATTAGCTACAATTCTTATATTTATTATAAATAT
>JALVHV010000131.1 GCA_027028845.1 Pyrodictiaceae archaeon
CTGACCAGGTCCGAGACCAGGTCGAGTCTATAATCATCTAGGCAGAATATGTGCAGTAGATTAGCCCAAGCCTCTGGCATCTGGTTACAAGGAATTAATAGAATTGCTCCAAGATGGTCTAACTTAATCCTTATATCCATGTCTGGCCTCTCGGAGCAATCCCTTATATGCTTCTTTAAGAGACTAGCTATTCTGGCTCCTAGGCATCTCTTGGTTATTGATGTAAGCCACGCAATATATTCCTCATCGCCCATAGCCATTTAGCGCGCACCTAGAACACTCAAGTACGACGTAACTATTTCATACATTGTTGGGGATGAGGCCTGGGGGCTCCACGAGCCTTAACGGCTATGAAGAATAGTCCCATCACCGACCCTTTATTTTATCTCTCCCCAATAGGCCTTTGTGAAAACAAAGCTTTAGTACCGTATAAGGGTTCCGAGCCCTCTATTAGGCTAGCAGAGCTATAGCTTCTATGAGGGTGTGATGAGCTGGGTCCTTGCGGTTGCCCTCTGAGACTTGATGAGGGTTTCGCGCCCTGACCCCTAGGCATCTATGTTGTCTCATATCCGGATTCTACGCGTATAATTATCCCATTAACTATCAATTACTATTCAGCATTTTTCATCAAAGAAGAAATCCATTAGCTGCGCTTACCTCTAAATAATACTAAGGAGCGATAACGCCTATATGGATGGGAAAGAGGGTAATTTTTAACTCTCTGGCCCTATACTTAGCGGTAATTGGAGTGGTGGGAGTATGCTGTTACCACCTCTGACCTTAGAGGCAAGAGTACCTAGAAGGTTCAAAGAGCTAGCCGCTGCTGCGCAGGGCAAGCTAGGAGGAATATCTGGGCTAATAGAGTTCTACAAGGACATGCTAATGGGTGCTGCAGAGCCCGGTCAAGCACCAAAGAAGATAAGCGAGATTGTCGGCGGCATAGTACGTGTAGAGATGCTTGGCGAGAAATACGTAGCACTTAAGAACTTCAGCATGAATGATCTCCTCTACTACCTGCGCATGATGCAGAGCTTCGGACTAGTAAGAGTCGTCGCCTTCACAGAGGCGCCTAGGAGGCTAAACGATGTCGCCCTGCAGCGAACACTGCTAGGCGACACTGTGGTTAAGGCCGCTGATAGACCGGAAGCTGCGGTAATGCTTGGCTTCTACATGGGCGTAGTATTTGATACACCTGCTAGGCATACACTATTCGTAGGAAACGAGGCAGAAAGCATCATAGATATAGCTCTCGATGAGAGGTTCAAGAAGGCCTATGCATACAACACAGTGCTAAGTGGACAGGCACTAATGCGGGCATCAGCGGAGCAAATGGTTGCAGGTGGTAGGGGAAGACCATGGTATGAGCCGTTCAGTGACCTAAGCGGAATAGTAGCGCTCCTTGGCGCATTACAAGTAGCAAAGATAAGGCCATCTCCCGATAAGATTCTAGGCATTAGAGTACTAAGTAAGATAAAGAAGCAGGTACTAAAGCTCGTAGACCCCTATGGCGACTACATGCTAGCACGCGGTACGCTAGTCTTAGAACTAGACAAACTAATCAACGAGAGGGAGGAAGACCCGGTAGTAGGCGTCAAGTACGAGAAACTAGGCGTGGGAATGGCCAAGGACATATCATGGTTCAGAGGAAAGATACCAAGTAGAGCATACACGGCACTAGAGGCAGTAACAAAAGCTGTGAAGGAGAAAAGAGAAGAGATTAAGAAAGAGCTTGGACAGCTCTTCAATCTAACATTCGGGTTTAAGAAAGAGTAATGCATATTCTAAAGCTATAATATTTTTTCTAAAAATGAAAAATAGTATTTCTTTATACTTTTGCATTATTGGAAACAAAACGCGTTCATGGCTTACTTGTCTTATCTTATATAGCGGGATAATATAAGTATTTCTAGTAAGCACTTAGTGCCCAAAAGTTAATTGTAATACCGCTCTTACCTAGAGCAGGGTTCTAGTAGCTTGGTTGAGATAGCGACGCCTGCGGTAGTGACTGAGACTGGTGCTATATTGCTAGGTGAGTTTATATCGGTAGATGGTTATCATCCTAGGCGCAAGATACGTGTGGTGACACATATTCACGAGGATCATATAAGAGGATTAGGTAGGAGTATACGCGAGTCTGATTTTATTGCTGCAACTCCTCTTACACTTGATTTGCTGGATGCGATGGGGCATAAGATTCCGCCTATGAAGCGCTTAGAGATGCCGTACAATATTAGGGTACGGATAGAAGATGACATTCTCCGTCTCTTGCGTGCAAGGCATATCCCGGGCGCTGCCGAGGTACTGGTTGAGCTCGGTAATGGACTTACTGTTGGTTATACAGGTGATTTCAAGTTACCGGGTACCGATATCATGCGTGAACTCGATGTTCTCGTTATAGATGCGACCTATGGGTTAGAGGAGTATACGAGGCCTTGGCAAGAGGAAATGGAGTACCTTTTGGCCGACATTGTTCGTGAAGGACTCATGCAGGGCCCCGTTCACCTTTATGCCTATAATGGTAAAGTTGAGGAAGTCATGATTATTCTTAGAAGATTTGACATAGATGCACCATTCATTGTTAGTACACGGACTTATCGCCTAGCTAGGATAATGTGTAAACACGGGTATTGTATCAACAATATATATACCTATAGAAGCAAAGCAGCCGATGAAGTATCCCGGGAAGGATACTATATCAGGTTTCATCATTACTCGTCCTGGTGGCGTTACGGGAGAAACGGGCAAGGCACACACATACTTCTTACTGGATGGGAGCTACGAGAGCCTTATAGAAGGCTCTCTCCAAGAGAGTGGATAGTATCGTTTAGTGATCATGCTGATTTCCGGCAACTTATTAGCTATGTTGAGGAGGCAAGGCCTAAGATGCTCTTAGTTGACGCGTATAG
>JALVHV010000132.1 GCA_027028845.1 Pyrodictiaceae archaeon
TGGTCATAAACAAATACTTCTTCAGAGTTATTTCGGCGCCTGGGATCCGCTGCCACTGCGAATCCGCCTCCATGCATTTATTCCGTGCCCACACCCTTTTATAGCCCTTACATTTTAAAGGGATAAATCTTACTCTTGAAGGGTATTATTGCCCCGAACCGCTTTGAGCACACAGCTTGCCCTTATTATCTATAATCATAGCTACTTGGGGGACTGGCAAGTGATTCTTAGCAGTAAGCTAGAGCTTATCTCTGTATGCGAACACTTACACTACGGTATAAGTACTACTCAGACATATTATGAGAATTACCTACAGCAGCTAAGTAGCGGTAATTCAGAAGTCTTAAGAAAAGTTATTGATAATCTTGAGTACATTGTGCTTGCGTTGAGCAGGGTTGAGAAGATGCTATGCAATGATTCTCCTAACATGTTTTCCGCCTATAACGAGCTAGATAAGTTGTATACAAGGATCATAAGTGATCAGTTCGTGCCAGGAGCTATAAGGGCGACTATATACGAGATTCACTACGAGCTCAAGAGATTACTCTACGGAGAGCCGAAAAGGATCCATTAAAGGCGTTTTAGCCTAGAGTAAGGCGCCTTAGCGGGGTCAACGGCCTAAAGCGTCATCAGTTAGAGATGCATCAGTAGAGGCCTTTTATTATCATCCCCTAGAGTGTATTTCCGTTTCCTAGAAGATTATATTGTTTAGGCAATAGCTTCGCATTTCTCGGAAACCCATATCGCTTAACGCGATATGATGTAGTAAAAGACTATATGGTACCCATGTGTGTCCGTGTTACAAGGGAAAGGTATTGAAGTTACTAGATGCGCTGCGAACTAGCCTCAAGGCAGCCAAGGTGCCAGGACAAGTAGCTGCAAAGGTACTTGTTATTGCCGAGGAGGCTTTAGCCACCTATGGTATAACGAATGAATCCGAGATCTTTGAGTTACCTGACTGGAACCTATGGCTACTTCTTATAAAGTCTCTTCTATCACCAATAATAAAGACTATGAAAAAAGAGGGCTACTGCCATGCAAACACATATATCATAAGCGGCTTAATGGTTCTCGATGAGAGAGCTGCTTCCCTTATTAGAGAATGGCTTAAAACTAGATGTCAAAGCGGCCTTGATCCCTGTTGCAAGAATCCTCCTTGCTGTAACCTAGCCTAACTCTCCTCAAGAGGCTAAGAGATCGGTACTAAGACATGGCGAGGACGGGTGCCTCCCCGTGGCTGCTAGTAAGCAATGCGGAGAAGCCGAGCTTCTTAGAAAAGAGAACGAGGAGCTAAGATACCAATTATCCCAGTGCATAACCTCTTGTAAGTCTCGGGAAGAGATTAGAGAGCTACTAGCGATTATAAGGAAGCTCGAGGAACACATTGAAGCAGTATCTGAAGAGAATGAGCGTCTTAGAAGAGAGCTGGAGAAATGCAGAGATAGAAGAGAGCGGGAAGAGAACTAATCCTCTAATACACAGCCCTGGTACAGTAACCTAGTATCCTGAGCAGCGGTGACTCAGTAATGCCGTGCCCGTGGTACCAGGGAGGTGTTTGTACCTCTCCGAAACTTAGCAAGCCCTCTGCAGCAGTTGTCTCTAAGGAGAGGTGCCTAGGCTCGGAGGCTGAGTATAAGTCATGCAGGTTCTACGTTGACCCAGAGGCCTCTACAAGGAAATCACCGCTTGAGCAGGCCATGAAACCGGCTTTGGAGAAGCAGCTTAGGCCTTACCCCGCTATACACTTGTTATCGTCTAAGCCTCGCTCGGATTGCCCATTTATAAAGATATATACCTATGGAGGCGGGTACCTGGCCTACTGTACTGTACTTAACCGGCTTCTTACGCGGAGCGAGGTAGCTAGGTGCGAAAAATACTGGAGCACGTGCCCGTTCTACAAGCTAGGGCTTAGGTCAAAGACAGAGCAAGTAGCCTAGGCAATAGCAACTGGTGGCGCGGGTAGCCCTAGCATGTTCTCGTACGCCTCAATGCTTTCTACAATATACTGCGCGAGAACATTTTCATCGACTTCGACAAAGGGTATGTGAAGCTCAACACCATTAACCATAACAAAGGGGGTAAAGTCATCCTCAGCGTCAAGTACTGGGACCGTTACTTCACGGATAATGACTATGTAGCCTTGGTCGCGAAGGATCTCTGTAGCTCTCCTAATATTCTTAAGGACTCCTTGGCTCAGTGGTCCATATCCATGAAACACGGTTACCTCCATTATCACAGCTAATCCCCGAGATAATTATTGCTACTAGTATGCTTTTCTAAACAAAGGGCTAAGTAATACCCTTGTAGAGGAGCTTGTATCGTTATAAGTGTATGGCACTATTCCTAGTGTGAAGGGGGAACTCTATGAGCACAGCAAGGCTAGAAGTCGATAAGACCACGCTGAAAAAGATAATACGAGAGCTTAAGAAATGGAAGGCGCCAGCAACAGTGCTCTTAAGCCTCTACATTCCGCCAGGGAGGCCTATAAGCGACGTTGTTAGCTTGCTGCGCACAGAGTACTCAATAACTGATAACATTAAGCTCAAGCGGACTCGTGACGCAGTACAACGAGCACTCGCTGCTGCTATGGATAGGCTTACTAAGGTGCAGAAGGTACCGCCTAACGGGCTAGTACTATTCTGTGGCCAGGATATGGACACGAATGACTTCATATGCCTAATGTTCTCGCCGCCAGAGCCCGTACCAGTATTCTTCTATAGGACCGATAAATGGTTCCACACCGAGTTCCTCGAGGAAATGGTTGAGAGCGAGGAGACCTATGGCCTAGTAATCGTTGAGAGAGATGAGGCAACCATAGGCTTGCTAAAGGGTAGCCGAATACAAGTACTCGAGGAACTCGAGGGCTATGTCCCAGGAAAGCATCATAGAGGAGGCCAAAGCCAGCGCCGATTCGATAGACAAATAGAGCAGTTCGTTAAGGGCTTCTACAAAGAAGTAGCTGAGGCAATGAACAAGCACTTCCTGCCACTAATAGAGAAAGGGAAGCTAAGAGCAATTATCCTTGGAGGCCCAGCATACGCTAAACAAGACTTCATGAAGGAGGCAAAGGACTTCTTAGATTACCGTGTACGCCAAAAGATAGCGCCACAAACAGTTGATGTGGCATACCAAGGCGAGGCAGGGCTACGCGAACTCGTAATAAAGGCCGCTGACATAATAGAGAAGAACAAGTACGCCGAGCTACACAAGGCCATAGAGGAGTTCAAAATACACTTAGCAAAGGATGACGGACTAGCAATATACGGTGATAGAGACGTTAAAACAGCTCTACAAATGGGTGCCCTAAAGTACCTCATAGTTGACGAGGAACGAGAAGATGCTGACATATTAGCCGAGGAGGCAAAGAAGTATGGGACAAAGGTCTACATACTCAGCGGAGACTACCCGGAGGCAGAATGGATAAGGAGAACATTCAAGGGACTAGTAGGTGTCCTCAGATTCAAACTATACTAGCCTCCGGAACCTTCTCTCAGACATACCCGCTACAGCCAAGTCTCTATACACCTACTTATCCTTATCACTTGACAGAGATATACTATAAGCCTAAAGAAGGGAGAATAAAGGCTCTAATAGTATTCGGGAAAGGTAAGCTAAGACACCTCTCAGAGCTATAAGGGAGGAAAGGGAGTGCCGAAGAGAATATCTCCGCAATTATGTGCTCGCTGCAAAGGCTACAAACGGTTATGCGGATTACCCTATTGCCCCATACTTGCTCGTTTCCGCGCACAGGTACAAGCGGTGTCGCGTATACCGTCTCCTAGCGATGTACTTGGCTCTACACCGCCAAGCATAGTAGTCGGTGAGTCAAATTATCCAAGAATCCCCGTTATCTACCAAATACCTCCCGGGATAAGCGGCGCAGAGGCCAAGATATATGATAACCCGCCTAGATGGCACCAAGCCCGCCTACCCTTGGGGAAAATCATAGAGCTAAGATCACAACTACTTGGAGCAGTAACCCGTATAGAGGCATCAAATCCCTGGAAGCTGTATGAGAAGGAAATATCGCTGGCCGCGACATCGCTTAAACCAGTTGATAGCGAGGCTGTTCTCGAAAAACCGCCTATACCATCACTCCGCTTCGACGGGTTACTAGCACCACAAGGGCCCTCAGCACCCGCTAAGGATCTAAGAATAAGCGAGAACCCAACCCTACACCCAAGACTAGAGAAACTGATATGGGACGACGCCACAGCCACAGATGCGGTCCTAGAACTATATGGTAGCGGGCTAGACACCTACTTAATCACGAGAGCTTTCTCATTGGGCCTCTTAGGCAGGCTACGCAATCGCCGCCTCGTACCAACAAGATGGGCCATAACCGCTGTTGACCAGATAATATCGACCAAGTTACTGCGCAGAGTAAGAACATATAGGTCCATAGACTATATCGAGGTCTACCATGCATCTTACCTCGGCAACTACTTCACCATAATACTGCTCCCAGGCGGCTTCGAGGCAGAACTCTTCGAGATCTGGCACCCTCTAACACCGTGGACAAAGCAATCATTAGAACCAGTAGCTTATCGTATAAGGGAGTATCAGAGCCTAAAAATGAGCCCACTCGATGGAGGCTACATAGCTATTAGGCTAGCCCTGGCTGAGCACCTCTACCGTAGAAAAAGACAGGCAAAAGCAATCATTATAAGAGAGATAACGAGAGAATACTTTGCACCAGTAGGTAATTGGCATATACGCGAAACTAGCAGGAAAGCACTCTCACAGAAACCCTTTAGGACACAATCCCTCGAGGAAGCGATAAGGCATGCATCAAGATTCTTTAAATCAGCAACCGCCCTAGACTCGTTACAATCATCCACTATTCTAAAGAGCTATGAGAAAACGAGGAGACTCGACGATTTTCTCAAAAAAGCCTAGTAGCCCGACTACATTTAACCCTCTACTAAATCTAATTCCCTTAGCGGCGATAGTTATGCCCCAGCTCTCCTCGGGCCTCGTAATAGCTGGTGCATACGCGGACAAGATTCGGAGAGTACTCTTTGCACAGCTCAGAGACGAGATAAAGTCAGGCAAGATAGAGTCGAGGCAAGTCGCGTACCGGGCGGGAGAGCTTAACCGCCTCCTATTCGAGATACTGGTAAACAAGCTAAAGCTGGACAAGGGAGACGTTGTAAGAGTCAGGATAGAGTACGAGCTAAGAGACGGAGACATCGAGTGGAAACTCGACACACTAAGAGTAGAAGCATTCAGAAGAATACCTGACGAAGAAGTAGAGAAGGCCGTCAAAGAGGTCGTAGAGGCAGCAAAGGAGGTACTAGCTAGACCAGTAACAGAGGAGGAAAGAGCCTGGACAGAGGCAAAAGAAAGGGAAGTCGAGAAAGAGGTAGCAGCCCGGAGAGAAGCAGCCCTGAAGCGCGAAGAGGAACTATCACCACCAGTGACGATAGCGGATGCTCTAGTTGTTGGAAAGACTAAGAACGGAGAAGGGCTCGCACTCCTAAAGAATGACAAGGGCGAGAACACTGGCTTAGCAATACTAGTACCTAGCGAAGACAAAACAAAGACAACATTCATAATAGTCCATGGGAAAGAGGCCTATAGAGCCGAGGCGCTCATTGAAACAGACCTCGAGAAACTAATAGCATCGCCTTCACTAATAGCACAAAAAGCAAATGAGCTAAAGTATAAGAAAATAGAGAAAGAAGAGGCAGAAAAAATAATAAAACAAAAACTAGAGGAACTATACTAACACAAACACACCACCTCTTTTCATTTTTATGGCTGTAGAGGAGATAGAAGGGCTTCGGCGAGGTCTCCACTCATCACACGCTCCTAATCAGGATAAATCGGCCTCCACATCCCCCGTACTACTCATATGCATTAAGCTTAAATAAACCAGTACATCCAACTAATTCTATATGCGAGGGACGGGAACACCCTTGGATAAGAGATCACTCGATTTCTACTCTTCACGGAACAAGGAGAACATTATACCCGATTTATCACATTTCGAAGACCTGGTTGACGCAGAAATACGCGGGGATAGAATATACTTTATTACAAGCACAGGAAAAGTCCTTGAAACAAGATCATCGCCAAAAACACGTGACCTATACTGGAGAATCAAGCTAAGGAATAGGAGGAAAGCTTTTGGTCTTTAAGAGACATAGACTCTTCCTCTAGCACTCTGTCGATTTCACTATACCATTCCTCCGTATTTAAAACAAATAGAATTGTAGTGAACACATGGCTTGGGAGTAGGACTTTTGTCATATTATTCTTAAAGCTGCATAATTATCTGTCCTCATGGCCTAGAACACAGTATCTACTACAACTATAGACAAAGGTTCTCATTGTTATGGTGTATCCATGAGTGTACAATCATTATAGGCTTTGTAACAAGGTCTTGGCGCTCGTTCTATTATAGGATTTATTGCCGGTTTGTATAAACTGTACAATGGACATCTATGAGATGATTTGAATAATGTTATTACGAACAATGGATGCGAGAAGCGTTCGAACCTTCGTCTAGGTATTCCCGTGACAAGAATACCTCTTTGACTTGTCATTTGTGAGAGTAGAGTATACTAGTTACAGAGTGCTAGGTACTTCTTCGTGTTCTTTGATAGCCCTATCCTTGTTCCGAGTCTGCGATCATTGTATATGTAGATTAGTCCCTTTGCTTGCAGGCTTCTAAGCACCATGAGTAGCCATGTTCTATCTGCCTCTAGTTGTTTTTCGAGCTGGTCTAGGTAAGTATAGGTCATGTTCCATTTTAGGTAGTGCTCCATTAGGGCCTCCATGACTATTCGTTCGTCCTCTTCGAGCTCTAGATCCTCTATTATCGCTCTTACGCAGAGTTTTCGTGGACGCCTCTTTTGCCGTTTATTGTTACTATTATTGGTAAAGCTGGCAATGAATGACTGGAGCTGGCCTGAGACAGGGCTGAGCGGTGCTTGTTTTTTGCCGTTTATTGTCTGATGCATGTTTTCTTCCTGTGTTGAAACTAGTATTTGTCTTGCTAGGGCCGCGTACTGTGCAACTCTCGAGTTCATTTCTCGTTCGAGTATGTTTCGTGCAAATTCCTCTCCCTGAGGGGTTAGGATCCAGAACCCGTTATCGTACTCGAAGAGGCCCCTGGTCTTCCAGTAGCTAAGGTAGCTACTGATGTAGCGTGTTGGTTTTCCAACAACCTGTGCTATTTCCGATGCGCGCATGGGTCTAGCGAGCAACAGTACTGCTATGGCTTCCACTAGCTTGCTTCTCGGCTTATTCTTCTTTGCTTGATTGGTCTCTATTGTATCTATTGATGTCTCGTCCCAGCTGGTTGTGTTACTGGCTATGCTTATCCTCTTGGTCATTCAGTCCCCGCATACTAGATTATAGTTAATCTTTTCTGCTTGTGGCTTAGCCCTAAGTAATACAGTAAAGTGGGGGCCTCATGGCACTAACAGTACTTGTCAGTGGGGTACTCGAATACGATTCCGGAAAGACTTGGCTCAGTATCGGTTTGGGCCTTGTTGGTAAGCGGCGTGGTCTTAGCGTTGGTATGTATAAGCCTGTGGCGGGGCATAGTTTCTGGAATAAGTTCAGCTCTATTATTGAGTCTAAGAAGCGTGGAATATTGCTCGGGAACGATGTGCTCATGTACGAGGAGTATCTCGGCGCATTAGATAATCCAGGATTGGTAAATCCTGTTGATTTATTGGTAGCGTATCCTGACCCCCTGGTGCTTCGTGGTTTTAGTGAGTACATGTTATCTGTATCTAGCCTAGAAAAATCGCTTGTAATGGCGCGAGTAACTAGGTGCACTAACAAGGCAGATACGCGTCACTATGTGTTTGTTGAGAATCTCTCATTGGTTCCCAGCGCTGCTAGACAGAGGCTAGTAGAGCTAGCTAGGTTGCTGGGAGCAGAGAAATCCGATGCTAAATCGTTTCTAGGGTTCCTGGCTTCTAGCGAGGCGTCTACGCTTCTTGAGGAGTGCAGGGAGCGCATAAGTACTGGGAAGGATGTTGTCATTATAGAGTCTTTCTCTGATTCCTTGTTGCCTTATAGTGGAGTTGAGAATAGTGTTGATTTCCTCGTATTAGTTGCTCCTGGTAAGGCCCTTGTATTCACCGGGGAGAAACTGAGACAAGCGATAGAATTGCTAGGAGATAGAAGTATTAGGTCAAGTAGCTTGTTATCGGTGGCACGTTATAGTGCTTATATTGTCGCAGATGTCCCGCCCGCAAGTTCTCCTCGCGAGCTCAGCGAGTCGCTAGAGAAAAGCGAGATAGCTAGGATAATTGCTTAAGACTGTAAAAGCGTAGTAAACTACGTGGTGGCCTAGGTAATGCCTGCTAAGCTTCTCTTCCAACAAGATAGCTATATGCGTGAGTTCGACGCAGTTGTTACAAGGATTGAGGGCAACAAGGTCTTTCTTGATGCTACTGCTTTTCATCCTAGACCGAGTGGGGGGCTTGACGCAGATACTGGCAAGCTAATAGCAGAGAATGGAGTTGAGCTTCGAGTAGTAGACACAGTTATGGATAATGGTGATGTAGCCCATGTTGTTGAGGGAGATGTAGAAGCCATAGAACCTGGTACACGAGTTCACGGGGTTATTGATTGGGATCGCCGGTACCGAATGATGCAACTCCATACAGCTAGTCATGTGCTAGCAGCAGTGCTTTACAATAAGTATGGTGCCCGCGTCACCGGCGGACATATTTCACCGGATGTTGCCCGCGATGACTTCGAGATACAAGTAAATGATTGGAAGAAAGCGATCACTGATGCTGTTGAGGAGACTAATAACATTATACGGAGATGTATTGAAGTCAAGATTTACTGGCTTCCTCGTGAAGAGGCTCTCCGTATACCTGGCATAGTTAAGCTAGCCGACAAGCTTCCACCGAGTGTCGAGAAGCTCCGCATAGTTGAGATACCTGGCGTCGATATACAGGCTGATGGAGGACCACATGTCAGAAATACATGCGAGATACCCGGGATAAAGATAGTCAAGCTTGAGAGCAGGGGTAGGAGGAGGAAGCGAGTATACTATACCCTCTCATCTTAGAAAAGAGAGAGCTATATGGTTGTAACTGCTAGGTATGCTGCAACTAGTATCATTATCATCCAGACTGCCAGGTTTCTTCTGAATATCTTTGAGCCGTCAAGCGGGTAGAACGGTAGAAGGTTGAAGAGCGCGAACCAGGCATTTATACCAGCGAAACCTGATACGAATCCGCTATATTCTTGTATAGCTGGCCTCAGTGCAGCAGCAATTATGGCTAGAGCGATATTGGTTGCAGGACCGGCTATGGCTATGTTTTCCTCGCGGGGAGTACCCCAGCAGAACGCTATCTTGACGTAACCTGGGGCTAGTATCACAAACGGTATACCTGCGCTCACTAAGAGCCCCGAGAAGAATGTTACCAAGAGCCCGGTCTTGGAGAGCGTGAACCTAGCAAAGCATGACTCCTTAGCAGCTACATATCTATGGGCGTACTCGTGGAGTATGAAGCCCACTATTGCGCCGAGTAATACTCCCCCCGTCACACCGAGGGGGTGATGCACTATGTTAACTAGGTCCTTTCCCTCGAACCCGAAGGCAATTGCGAGAACAGCTACGGCTATGGAGGCAGGCTCGGGTAGCTCTATTTCCTCTCTGCCAAGAGTATACAAGGGATAATCCCCTCCTACTCAACCCTCATGACGTATTCCTCGCCATAGTCAACTATTACGCGAATATAGCCTCGGAGACCCTTGTCTAGCTCAGGGTCACCAGTGTCTACTCTTAGCTTTCTAAGCCGTGCTATCTTCGAACGAGTTGCTATAACTATTATGTTCTCCTTCCCCACTAGCCTGATTATGCGCGGAGAAATCTGCTGATTCCCCCGTCCAAGTATGTAGCCCTGCCCACCTATCGGCGACACAATTATCTTTACTTTCCCGCCCCTCTTGATATGATTGTTGACAATATTGTATAGTGTTTCTTCGTCAACATCGCTTGCAACAAGCCTACCATTATGATATACATCAATCCCTAGTAGTGTCTTCGGAGCCTTCATTAGCTCAGCTATCTTTGCAGTGGTTGAGCCAGGCCCTAGCACGTAGAGAGTACAGTGCTCCATGTTCTCTACTACGTAGCGGGCAATGGCCTCCTTGTTTTCCTCCTCGTCGGGTGTTCCAGGGCTTGGTTGCTTAGAGGAGCCGACGAGAAACCTGCTACACGGAGTGCGCGCGTATCCATAGAGCCGTACGCGGAGCTCTCCACGCCTAAACGCCTCCTCATCTATGTCTAGTATCTCCGCTTCACAAGTTGATGGATTCTCTAGCCATTCACGGAGAACGTGGGCAGCTGCTCTCGGGTTCTCCGCGAATACAGAGCTGTACATCTTTACTCCTCCAGGTACCCCGAGTAGCGGTGTGTCGGTGCTCCCCGCCCGCTCTAGCGCAGAGAGAACGTCTCGTGCAGTTCCATCACCGCCTACAAATACTATTAGCTCGGCTCCCTCTCGGAGACAGTTAGTAATTGTCCTCTTTGTATCCTCGGCCCTTGTCGGGAACGCCTCGTACCTGTAGACTATGATTGGGCTCTGGTACCCCTCGCTCCTTAACTCGTCCTCTCCCATTAACCCATTAGCGGTAAGCACTGCAACCTTATCCAGTACTCCTATTCTCTTAGCCTCAGCTATGAACTCACTAGCCCTACTGGGAGCAATTAGTCTAGCTCCACGCCGGAGAGCCTCAAGCCCAGCCTCCCCATCACTACCCTTGAGGCCCAGAGGTCCACCAATCCCTGCCAACGGGTTAACAACGAAACATACCTTCTCCATCTTAGCCCCTTTCCACTCGCCGTGCAGAGCTAATTAGATTAGTTTTTCTTGTTCTAGTTAAGAATCCTAGATGGCGCGTCCCCGGGTGGCTACGGACCTTGAGCCGTGATGCTAGCAGGGTATTATTCTTTGGGCGCTTTCAGCCGTTCCACTACGGCCATTTTGAGGCGCTGAAGTGGCTCCTGGAGCGCTTTGAGGAGGTCGTTGTACTTGTCGGGATGAGTGATGAGAGTCATACTTGGCTAAACCCCTTTACCGCGGGCGAGAGACTACTAATGATACACGAGGCTATTAAGTGGAGCAGGATTCAGGCATCAAGGGTGGTTACAGCCACCATTCATACTCTCAGAATATTCAGGGGGAATGCACTGTACGTCTTATCCTTTGTTCCTCCTGTAAAAGCTGTCGCCACAGCTAATCCGGCTGTCGCACGCGCTTTTCGCGACGCAGGAATAGAAACTGTGACGCCCCCGCTTCTTCGCCGAGACAAGTGGCGCGGCGAGATGGTGCGCTGCAAACTACTAATGGGGAGCGATGACTGGCGTAACCTCGTTCCACCGCCAGTAGCCAATATTCTTGAGAGGATTGATGCAGCTCAGAGGCTACGCGATATCGTAGCCGATCGCCTAGGAGAGACAATCAATGCTTGTAAGAAGCTAGAGCAACAAACATAGCATTTCCTCGCCCCAAAAAGCGCTATAGCCTCGTTCCCGGCTCCTGTGAACTCCTTTACAATATTTGATAACTCGTTTTGAAGCCCTAGTGGTACGCCAGGGAACTCTATACGAGAATTATTGGAGTACCCGATTGCTACAAGGAGTGTTGGGTCTCCAAGCAACATAATGAGCTTATCTCGCAGAAGGAGAATATTTACGTCACTGATATCGCAAGGAACAAGTGAGACCGTGAAACCATGCGAGTCGAAGCACTTGATTAGCCTAAGGAACATGCTAGCACGGCTAGTCAGGCTTGACCCTGCACGTGTAACCCTTACTAAGCCGAGGGCTTCAAGAGCCTTTACCAGGTTTCTTGTTTTCTTATCCCCTAGCCCAAGTATTCGAGAAAGCATGGTTCGCCCAACGGGCTCGAAGTCCCTTATAGCCAGAAGAACTGAAACTAGCTCAGAAACACTGTACTTGGAGCCTAGTATTATCTCTAAGAACTCATTTATTTCAGGCTTGCACCTCATTTGTCTCTCTCTCCTCGCCTAAGAAATCTGGGCTCCTCGAGGCCGGAGTACTTGTCAAGTATTCTCAACCACTCTTCCTCATCTATTTCTACACCTTGTTCTAGGAGAAATGAAGCCAGTGATTGTGGATCAACGTCCTTGCTAAGAACTTTTTTCTCAACATCGCTCCAGGAAGGACGTGCCCGTATACCTGCTTCGTAGTAAAGCCACTCAACAATATCCTGTAGAGACACACCTTGGTTCTTAGCGGCCTGGATGAGCATACGTTTTATCTCCTTCTCTGCAAGTAGTCGCATAACGCGCTTGCTCAAGACGAAGAGCCTCCCCCGGTCCGTGAATACGTCATAGCCCTTCTTTTCGCGGCGGGCTTAGCTAGAGGCCCCGGTCATCGGCCATCTTATTGGAGAAGTCTAAAGGAGACTTATTTATTCATACTCCGACGACTATGCGGTACAAGGTTAATGTTCTTTATAGGTAGCTTGAGGTAATCTGCTACGCGTTGAACCACCCATGCATATTGTGGATCTCCTTCACTATACCTTAGCTTTAGCCTGCGATACACTGCGCGAAAGAGCTTCTCGCCAGTATCAGAATAGACCTCTATATAGCCCTTAACATGGCCGCGAAGATTTCGGACAAGATGTACTTGTACCAGGTACCATCCTTCAGGAACGTCTATGTACACGTGGTAAGCCTCTCCCCGAGAATAGATAGGTCTCGCTGGCTGTTGTAAACGAGGACGAGGCTCCCTAACCTCACCCTTACTTGACACAAGGAGCACAAGGTCACGTACAGCGTGCTTACCGCTCCTACTCTTACTCCTCTCCACACGCGCTTCCAGCACTACTCATCACCGCTGCTCAATAACTAGTATAGAGCCCTTCCTCCTTAGCTCAACGTCTCGATCAAGCACGAGGACATGTATATCCCTAACCAATGTGCTGGGCAGGAGTATCGGCACCTTGGCCTCTATGAGGCGTACATCATTGTAGGTTTTCTCGGCTACTAGTTTACCGTCGTCGTCGTATGTGCGTGCAACAATTTCTTTTTCTCCCTGGAACCAAGTCAATATAGTCCTCATACTGTTCTCCCTGGGAATTAGCACCTAGGCTAAGTCTCTATATAGAATTTCGGGGGCTCTATGCGCTGGCTCTTGCACCGAGGACACCTACTAGGCTTTCGGGGCTCACGTAGATCCTTAAACACGTAGCCACAGTCTTTGCACCGAGGAGGAATCATGTATAGCACTGCTCTGCCTCCATATCTTCTGCGAAGAGTCTTCGCTATATGTCTCAAATGCTCATAGACCTCTGCCTCGCCGCGGTAAGGGTCAAGCCCTACGGCCTCGGCTATCTCTCTAGCAGTTAGTGGACGGCGCGATTCCATAAGAACCCTTATTATTTTCTCCCTAATGGTTTCTTCTAGGCTCATCACACAAGACCTCTGGCTAGCACTTCTTAAACTCTTAAACATTCCCTGTACAGCATCCGTGGGCTAGGCCTCTTTCCATGAGGGTTATCCTGAGAGAAACTAAGCTCTACCCTTTTCGAAGGCGTAAATGCATTGTCGACGGCTTACTCTTTATTAGTCTGTGTACTTGGGAAGTACTCCCTTAAACGCTCATCAGCTACGATTTTTGCCTCTTCCATTATCTTTCTTGCGTGCTCCTCTACTACGGGGCTTAGGGGGGCCAACTCTATGCCCGCACTGGAAGCTATATGTGATATCATGTTGTCGAGGTCGGTAAGCATGCTAGAGACAGCAGGCATTACGAGGCTCTGTGCACCCTTTAAGTCGGATACAACGCGCTTAAGGATAGATAGGTCCTCCGAGGATAAAAGCCCTATATCGGCGAGTGTTTCGAGCCGGACAGATGCTATTTCTAAGACAGCCTGCATGTACAGTACCTTTTGTAGCATCGCCTTGAGGGACTCATCTTTGGTTCTCTCATATGTTGAACGAAGCCGTGAAGCAAGGAGACTAAGCCTTGAGACAGCGTACCTAGTAGCTACTGCTAGCTCAAGCAGCTGTATCCTGGGGCTCGCGGTTCTCCTCTTGCTGCGGAAAAACATGGCAGTGTAGCACCCATAGCCTACAGTACACTGTATCCTAGGAGGCCCGGTGTAGATTCCTAGGCTATCTTGCTTGTGCCTATAAAAACCAGGGGGTTAATGGGATATTGGGGCGAGGTAATTCATTACTGGGTTGCATCAATGCTGTATCTATGCTAGCCAGTCCATTTATAGACAACGTATATAATGCCTAGCTGATAGGTATCATTACCTACTTTCTGTATCAGGATGCGGCCATTTCTATCAACGAAGGGCGATATGAGTACCAGGTATGGCTTGAAATGCTTGAAGTGATATGGTTTGCCAGACTTGTTTACTCCGGCAACATATACCGAGGTAACGTTGAAGCCTTTAACGGGGCCCTTGAACGGGATGAATACTATGCCTGTTTTGTTCATATAGTATGGCGCGGTGACGAACATGTGGTATATTGTCGAGTTTAGGAAATGGTTAATGACTTGTTGTGTTAGCCCTTCTCCACGCTTCATCACACCCGCTATCAGTAGCATTGCTGTTGACTTAGCTATGTCTCCGATGCTCGGGCTATATATTATGGCGCCGGTGGCCGGGTTGTAAAGTACAGCCTCGTGTACTAGTACTAGTGTCTTATTGGGCTTCAGGTGTAACTCTCTTAGTATGTTTGATGCTTCGTCCTCGTTAGTTGTTGTAAAGAATTTCGCGAGCAACTTTATCTGAGTACTATTCATGGTTGCGCCATCGGCTACAGTTGCTCTATCAGAGCCTACTGTTATTAGGTAGCCATAATCCCACCAGGCAACTACCACAGTGTCGCTTGGTGTTTTGTCCCGGAATAGGTGGAGCAGGTATAGCCATCCGTACTGCTGCGCATTCATGCTTGGCATGTCGAGTTGTATTGGTGCCGTATTTTTCACCATACCTAGAGCGGTGTGGGCACCAGCTACCATGCCAGCAATGAGTATTACTGATAGGAGGATTGCTGAGAATACGAGAACCTCGTAGGTTTCCGAATATCCTCTCCTGCCTCTTCTAGTAACCTTTTCCTCCCACGTAAGGTCCTTGATAATTATTCCTAGCATCGCAGTTGATGCAAGTACGCCGAATACTGATGCTACTTGCTCGAAGTAAGCCATCCCTAGAAGTGCGTGGTAGAAGCCAAGAGATGATACTACGAGTGGGAGGTGCCATGTCTCTTTACGCTTTATAGCAATATATAACAAGTATAGCCCAGCTATAGGCGCCGTGAACAGTATTACGTTCATTCTGTGAAGCAATAGCTTAGCACTTGGAGGATTATTCTCAGCTACAGTGAACGCGATTACTCCTAGCTCACCGTGAACTACTCCACGTAACGGGCCTAGAAGAGCATAGTAGTATTTACCGCTTATACCAATATATGGTGCTACGAAGAATATAGAGACGCCTAGCACTACTAGGATAACTGCATAGCTGAGCACGACACGCTTCTCGGCAACATAGCCACGCCTCTTGGTCACAAGTCTTTCAAGCCCCTCATATACAGCGAGGAAGAATATTACCCCGATTATTGGCAGCTCTATGTACCTCTTCGGTACTGGTGTATAGCTTGTCACGGCTAGTAAGGTTACGCCATAGGTTATTGTTGCTACTAATCCTAGCAGGAACTTTGTCCTAGCCTCTTTCGCGGAGCTTGTTGCCAGAGGCGCTAGAGCCGTGGCAGCGGCTATGACTAGTCCTCCTAGGAGGTAGCCTCCCCATATGAGGGCTATAAAGCCACCAACAATCCCCGATATAGCTGCCAGCACGTAGTTATTCCTCCTCATCGCCTCAACGAATAACCATACAGTGAGTATTAGGAATGGCAGAGCCACACCGACTTTCTCGACAAAGCCCGCATAGGTTCTTATGATAGATGATGGTAGCACAGCTGCCAGAAAAGCAGCGGTTATTGCAGCGGCACGTCCATAGCTAGAGTACATGTATAGGAACACCATTAGTATCATTAGCGTGCCAAATATTGGTGGTAGCAGGGAAACCCATTGTGCAACGCTTAGCCCACCTAAAGGCTTTGCACCAATGAATGGTATGAATGGCTTCGCGCTATGAGTGAAGTCTCTGCCCCACGGGTACCAGAACTTCATAACTGCAGGGTTAGGTGGATGCAGTGTGCTCCAGGAACCAAGGCCGTGATCGTGGAGATACTTAGCTAACCAGTACTCTATCAATGGATCCATAGCGCCGAACCTAGCGGTTACCGAGACGTCTCCAAGCCCCATCTCCTTGACATTTGATACTATCTCGTTGTAGTTCTTGTAAGGAACATATCTTATGCTAAAACCTGCCCAAAGAGCCACAACGAGTAAGGCTATTGAAATCCATAACCCATATCTTTGTGCAAACCCCATTAGTTTTGGCGCGAGGCTTGTTCTCGCCCTAGCTTCTTTTCCACGCCCTTTTCTCGCCAAGGCATTCGTCACCCTAGTGTGCGCTCCCTCGCCTATTCGTTCTGTCTGCGAAGTTTAAGTGTTCTAATAATATTTATAAGAGCAAGCAGGGCCGCAGCTGCGTTAAGAGCAGTGAATACAGGATCACGTTGGAGAATAGCATATATGGTTAACAACAAGCTCCCAATGAAATACAATGTGCTTAGCCTAAGTGGAGGAAGAGATGTTATTGATATAGCCCAGCCAGCAACGATGAACAGCATTCCCGTGATGCCTAGGGCGAAAACCGGGTCCAAGGCCTCCTTATCCCCTCCTCGGGCTACCGAAAGCTTGAAGAATAAAAGGGCTAGCCTCTCTGCCCGGGAATGTCACGGGGTGAAACGTAGCCGTGACGCTAGCCGAGATAGTGTTCCAGCAGAAGAAGCTTGAGCAGAAATACGGGGTAGAGGGAAAGGCTGCTGGACGCTATGTTGAGGCAGGGTTCCATGTAAGGATGCATGTCGCGACAAAGCATGGCACAGTCTCATTTGTTGCTATAAAGGGTAAGGAGAAGTTCGCCGTAGACGTCGTTAATGGTAAGAAAGTCCTGGGTAAAGCAGACCTAGAGTCTTTGAAGAAGAAAGCTGAGAGCCTATCAGCGAAGCCAGTCCTTGTGCTCTACGGTAGCGGGCCAAGACTAGATGACGAAGCTAAGAACTATGCCAAGGAAAACTCTATTGAGGTAAAAAGGATACGGGGCTAATCGCTCAGTATTAGTGCTAGTACAGCTTTTTGTGCATGCAGTCTGTTCTCGGCCTGGTCCCAGACTACGCTCCAAGGCCCCTCTATCACGTCCTCAGTGACCTCTTCTCCTCTATGAGCTGGTAAACAGTGCATGAATATGGCATTATTAGCTGCTAGTGACATTAGCTCGGCATTTACCTGGTAGCCTTGTAGGAGCTTCCTCTTCTCTTCTGCCTGTGCCTCCTCACCCATGCTTACCCACACATCGGTATATACCACATCAGCGCCCTTTACAGCCTCGCGCGGGTCCTCGATGACCTCTACTGTTCCTCCACTCTCCTTGGCGGCTTCGAGGGCTGCTTGTAATAGGTCCTCGCGTGGACGTAGCTGGCGTGGCGAGGCCAGTACCATGTGGCCTCCTAGCTTAGCGACAGCTAGCATAAGGCTATGAGCAACATTGTTCCTCGCGTCACCGACATATACCACCTTTACGGCTTTTATGTCTCCTTTTTTCTCGCGAATAGTCAGTACATCCGCTATGGCCTGTAATGGGTGCTCGAGGTCACTTAGCATGTTTATTACCGGCACCGAGGCATATGCAGCCAACTCTTCGAGGCTCTCGTGCTTATACACTCTTGCCGCTATAGCGTCAACGTAGCGGGATAGTACACGAGCAGTATCCTTTATTGGCTCGCCTCGTGCAAGCTGAAGCTCATCCCTCCTAAGGTAAAGGGGGTATCCTCCCAGCTGGGCAACTGCCAGCTCCATACTGACCCTGGTCCTTGTACTGGGTTTCTCGAAGATGAGTGCCACTGACTTGCCCTTAAGGACGGGGATAATGCGTTCTCCGGAATAGAATCTCGTCTTCATTATCCTTGCAGTATCTAGGACTAGCTCTAGCTCTTCGCGCGACAAGTCTCTTATAGATAAGAGGTCTCTACCCTTAAGCGGCCCAGGCATGATTACCTCCCTCGCGTATATGTTAGAGAAGCGACGTTCATTATTAAGAAATATGTCATAGAGGACGAGTAACTCTCCCGGCTCAGTCCATGGGAGTGTCTTCACCGCATTATCCGTGACCGCTTATCTACATCATCGCCACGGCTCTACTATGAGAGTGTTGTTCCTATCCCCTTACAATCCTTGACGGTATTAAATATAGTCTTGCCTTTACTTATAAGCTCCCTTGGTGTACTACAAGTTATTTCAATAGATGAGGCAACTATGGCTGGTAATAGGTTAGAACCCGATACCGGATGTAATGGTTGAGGAGTCATTACCTTTACTAAGCAATTCTCGTCGCCAGCAATTATCCAGGAAAGCGTATCAGGATATAGACACTCCATTTCTGAGCACAAGTTCTTGGCTAATAGTCGTATGCAAGTATATAGATCCTCTAGGTTATGGGCTGATACCCTAATGGTGACGTAGAGTTCTTTCTCACAAGGCATTGTGCTAGCTCCACTTGAGTGTTAAACAACAGGTGTTAAAAACTCCTTAGTTTCGCTTAAATAAGAGTTTCTCCTAAAAGTTTCAGTTAGCGGGGTTCCCACGTGAGCGAGAAGGAGGACCAGTATAGGAAGAGCACTAGGTACGGCACCTTGGGCGAACTGAGCGAGATAGTGCATGTTGTCAGCGATTTAACTAAGTTCAAGCAAACAATGCTTCTCCTTTTATCAATGTATACTGCCTTTATTGCAGCAGGAGGTCTGCATAGACCAATACAGTATCATTTATTGCTATGGCTTCTTGGATACCTAGCTGTGGGCTCAACTACAGCTCTTAACATGTACTTTGATAGGGATATTGATGCGTTGATGCCGAGAACTAGTGGGAGAGTACTACCCAGCGGGCTTGTAAGCCCATCAGTAGTATTCTATGCCTCGCTGGCAGCGTTCGCAGCTTCAGTTATAGCGTCTATAGTTTACATAAACATTTACTTCGCGTTAGCGATAATAATAGGTTTCGTGTTCGACATAGGCGCTTACACATTGCTGCTGAAGCGTAGAACGCCATTAAGCATTATAGCTGGTGCCGTAGCTGGTGGAGCACCAGCACTAGGAGGATGGGCAGCAGGATACGGAGCAATATCTACACCAGGGCTACTCTTCTCGCTGCTAGTTGCAGCGTGGGTACCGAGCCACATATGGTTCCTGGCATCATATTACAAAGATGATTATAGGCGGGCAAATGTGCCCATGCTCCCCGTAGTAGCTGATCCAGCGAGCATAGGTACTGGTATAGGGCTAGGCGCCCTTGTAATGGGATATGTCTCGCTGGGCCTATGGCTTAGTGGCACAATATCAGTGATTACAGCAGCCTATGGCCTGCTAGCTGCTAGCCATATATTCTACCTAGCAGTCAAATACATTGATAAAAAAGGTGATAAAGAGTTCTCGTCTAAGGCGTTCAAGTACGTTAACATGCACCTAGGGGCATTCTTTCTCCTAATCATACTCGAGAAGGTCTTACAACTGCTATAATTGTTTCTAGAACAAAGCATACTTCCCCCACTCACTGAGATAGAGTTTTAAATGCTTCTTGGCATCCCTGCCTGTATAGACTAGTCTACCATCACTTTTAGGTAGGCCAAGTCTCATAGTTCTCCATTTCCCTCTAGGGACAGGTATCTTTGCGCCAAGGGGATACATGACAAAAGGTCTACGTAGCTTGTTAGCCTCTTTGATAGCCTCGATAATCACTGATACCTTTTCGTCAAAGCTCGCTGCTTTACTGAGCCTAGGCCTAACTTCTATAGGGGGCCCCTCCCAGTTAAGGCAAGGTAATAGCTTAAAGTCATAGGTTACTCTAATACGTGTACAGCCTGCGCAGAATAAGAAGTTGCCTACTGGCCCTACGAGTTCAACCTTTACACCGTTGTCAAGCACTATGATAGGCCTATTATGTAATCCAAGGCGATAATCTATAGAGACTATACGGTCCTCAAGAAGCTCTAATACACGCCAGCGAGGCAAGTAGTGCTCCTTGAACGTCTTCACAGCTCTTCCGACAGGGTGAAGCTCTATAAACTGCACCATGGCATTGAGCTCGGCCGCGAGGTCAATTATTTTTGGGATATCCTTTTCATTCAGTCCTCGCATTATAACGAAATTAATCTTCACTGGCACGTTATAGTCTCTGAGCAGCCTTAAGTTACTAAGAACTCTTCTAAGCATCTTGGACCCTGTTATCTTCTGAAACGATGCTTCATTGAGGGCGTGAAGGCTTACATTCACATGGTTTATCCCGGCATCAACTAGTCCAGGTAAATGGTTATGGATCAGTGACGCATTAGTAGTAATTGATACATATGAGTTATCCTCTTTAAGAATACGTACAATGTCTACTAGATCATCTCTCAGTGTTGGTTCGCCACCAGTAATCTTAAACGCGGATATATCGAGGCGTCGTGCAGCTTCTTTTATTAGTCTTATTTCTTCAAGGCTTAGCTCCTCCCTCATTACTCTAGATTCTTTATAGCCCTCCATATGACAGAATATGCAGGAGAAGTTACAGCGCCCAGTCACCATTATCCTTAAATTCGTTAACGGGCGGCCATAGCGGTCGAAGAGCAGCGTATTGCCACCGGGCTACATACCTATCCACACGCACCTATATCTATAATACCCAGCTCTTACGCTACGGGTCTCATTAACACCGGAACTGGGATAAGAGCATTACCATATTAAGCAGTAGCTTTTACGAATCTAAACATGGTACTAGTGGGTAGTCAAGCGGGGTCGGCAGCGACATAGCCCTGGGTCGCAATAAGTAGGTGACTCTAAGATGCCGAGAGTAAACGGCGAAGTAGTCTGTCCTCGCTGTGGTACAAAGATGGAGTACAGAGTGGAAATAGAGTTCGGCGAGAATGGTGCAAAGAGGATTCGCTATTATTATAGATGCCCGCGCTGCGGCTATAGAGAAAACGACCTAACGATAGTAGTAAAGCGTGACGGCGCTGGCAAGATAATAATTGAGAAAGAGGAGTATGTTAAGGTAGCAGTACCCGTTAAGAAGGAAACCTAAATACTGTTTTTAATCGATACCCCTTGTCGTGCTCTAACTTCAAAACCTCCTAGGGCCCTCTGTGGCTTCTCCTAAGGGATTGCTTGGAGGATGCACGAAGAGTTGAGAACCTTTATTGGAAGGATCGTTGATTTCCTAAAGAATATGCGGAATATAGGTACTTATGTTAGGATACTTGAGGCAAAAAGCATTGCTAGGCGCATGTTTGTAACGAATAGTTTTGATGGTTTACTCTCTAGTCTAGGTGTTATACTTGGCAGCTATATTAGCGGGGCATCTAATCCGACAAACTATATCGGTGGTGTTGCTGGAGCAGCTTTTGCTATGGGTTTCTTTAGCGGGTTCATTGCTACCTACATGTCTGAGCGTGCAGAGCGTTTACGCGAGCTACATGAGACGGAAAAGGCTATGCTTCATTCGCTGAGAGGGAGCATATACGAGAAGGCGGCACGGCTAGTGCCACTCTATGTTGCTATGTGGAGCGGATTTGGTGCAGTAGTGTTACCTCTGGTAGCTATTCTTCCATTCATGATTAAGGAGATTGTTGGATTAAACATATCTATTAGAAGCCTTGTATACATCTCTACATCAATAATCCTTGCAGAGCTGTTTATGCTAGGAGTCTATCTCGGCCATATAAGTGGTGAGAATAAGCTAATCAGCGGGCTAAGATTAGCACTAATAGGCTTAGCAGCCGTCATTTTCTTCGCGTTTATAGGCGTAATAGTCTAATAGAGGGCAAGTAATCCCTCAGGACAGCGAAGAGATCATCACCTTGGTAGCGGGACTAAATACGTCAGTTCCGCCGGAACTCTTCACCGGGGAGATAGGCATGAGCTGTAGCGAGGTGTTCCGATATGTCTGTAATAAGTATCGGTGGTGTGAGAAAATATTGTTATATGTAGTAATGCTACAAGGCATTGACGAGTCGCATGGGCTTCCTCACACAGTGAGGGTCTTATGCAATGTGTATTCATTATTAGAGAGACTAGGAAGAGTAAATATTGATGAGGAGTCGTTAGTACTAGCTACATTGCTACATGATATAGGAAGAGGACTTGAAGACTACTTAGGCATGCATCACGCCATAATCAGTGCAGAACTTGCTCAAGGTATTCTATCGGAAATAGGTATTAGGGGTACTAAGTCGGCTAAGATAAGGAATATGATTTTAGAGCATAGCTTTAGCCTAGGTAAGAGGCCATCCACTCCGGAGGCGTGCATCCTAAGCGATGCAGATAAACTGGACGCGCTTGGAGCTATCGGGGTCTATCGCCTCATAGAGACTTCGTCGATGCGGGGTCGTTTGGTTACCGATACACTAGCTCATGTATGGGATAAGCTTGTTAAGCTGCCTAGCCTCATGTGCTTTGAGGAGTCAAGGAAAATAGCTGAGGAGAAACTCGGTGTCCTCCTAGCTTACGTAAGAGAGCTATCACGGGAGGTTCTAGTATACGAGGATGCTGTATCGAAGGCTTTTGAGAAAGCCTTTAGCCTCTTAGAGAAACAAGGAAATAGGAGCAGGAAGGAGCAAGGAGAAGGGAGTAGCTCTTGAGGCAAAAACTCTTATTCCTCATACTAGACGGGGCAGCCGATAAACCGGTTAATGGTAAGACGCCGCTAAGCGAGGCTAATACTCCGGGGCTAGACCTTCTCGCTGAACACGCCATATGCGGGTTTCATTACCCGGTAGAACCGGGCGTGGCTCCTGAGAGCGATCTTGCAACTATATCTCTGCTTGGATATAATCCTGAGAAGTACTATACTGGGCGTGGCCCTCTAGAGGCACTAGGCATAGGTCTTAGCATTAAGGAGGGCCACGAGGTAGCCTTTAGGGCGAACTTTGCCACAATAGACCCGGTTACTAGGCGCATAATAGATAGACGAGTCGGTCGAAGCTTAACAAGCCAAGAGGCCCAAGAACTAGCTAAGAGCCTTGACGGTATGAAGCTTAGTCTAGATGGCTATGCAATAGTAAGGGCAACCATAGGGCACCGAGCAGTAGTCATTATAGGGAGTAAGACTAGAAAGCTAAGCGCCGAGGTTCAGAACATCGACCCCGCTTATATAAGAAAAGGCAAGGTATCAGTAGCGGTACGTAATCCTGACATGAGGCTTCCTCGCTGCGAACCATTGGTCGATACAGAGGAGGCTAGGAATACCTGCTTGCTCGTAGACGAGTTTATCGATAAGGCTATCCAGGTACTCGAAGAACACGAAATAAATAAGGAGAGGGAAAAGAGGGGCCTTCTAAAAGCAAATGCTATGCTCTTACGCGATGCCGGAGATAAAATGCCGAGAATGCCTCCAATAACAAGTGTCCTTGGAGTAGCCTCCGCGGCAGCTATAGCAGAGATGCCAGTAGAGATCGGAATAGCCAGAGCAGCGGGAATGAAGATATACGCCGTAAACCCTCCCACGGGTAATCTTGAGAAAGACCTACCTGACCGCCTAGAAAGAACCGTGGAGGCACTGAAGGAGAACGACTTTGTTTATGTCCACCTAAAAGGCCCCGATGAACCAGGCCACGACGGTAATTTCGATAGGAAAAAGAGAGCCATAGAACTAATCGACGAGTACTTTGTTCAGCCGCTCCTCAAGAGAATAGAGCT
>JALVHV010000133.1 GCA_027028845.1 Pyrodictiaceae archaeon
CGCCTTCTCTCAGAGCTTTGTAGCTTAGTGGCGGATTCCACCCGGGTATAATCCTTCTAATCTCCTCGAGAGTAACCTTTCTCGGATATAGAACCGGGTTCACCACTTCAAGGGCCATTGCTTTCTCAGCGCCCCTTATGTAGCGCCATGCATCTCCCCTTATTCCGTGGTTTTTCTCGCTAAGTACTTGTCTCCATACCTGCTCTGCTGTACCCTCTATTACCTTGCCTACGGTGAACTCACCTATTATTGCCCGTACGTTGCCAGAGGCATAGACAATCATTACTGAGCCCTCTGGTATCCTGCCTATAACGTTCCTTCTCAGCTCGAATCTCTTCGTCGCTCTGAATATCTGGTAAGCGTAGACTGGGCGTATTGAGATAAGGTACATCTCAGCCCCGGTCTCGGTCACTGCTTGAGGAGCTTGCTGAGGCCTCCTACCACGCTTCACGGCACAGCGCCTCCCATGCTAATTTGTTGTACTTGGTTTACTGCTTAGCATACTTCTCGAGCAACTCTCGGTACTCCTTGGCTAGGTCCCTCTCCTCTATGGGGCCGCGGGGTTCCTTCTCCCTCCAATCACGGCCAGAGAAGCGGTAGAACTCTACCTCTGGGTCTAGCCAGCAGCTAGGAGGCATCCCGGCCTTCACGCATGTCTCGGCGAGAAAGGTCTCCTCGTCCCAGAGGTACTCCACGGGGACCTCGGGTAGGAGAACGCCCTGCAGGATACCCTTTTTCGCGAGGAGACCGTGCCGCCCAATAGTGAATGATTTCGGCCTCTTCTCTGGCTCCCTGGGCAGGGGTTCGAGAGGGCCTAGCACTGTTACCTCGAAGGTTACCTTGTCAAGCTCACTGGGGTTCATTGGTGGGAAGCGGGGATCGTTTACCGCTGCTTCTATTGCGACATCTATTACTGTCTCGACGAGACTCTTCACTGGGAATATGTAGCCTATACACCCTCTCAGCTCCCTTGACTCGGGGCCATAGTAGGTTGTTATGGTCACGAAGGCTGCTCCTAGTCTGCGAAGCTTCTCGGGGGTATCGCTTGGAGGCTTTATCCTCTCCCCCTTGGTGAGATAGGTCTCAACGCTACGCCTAGCTAGTCTTACGAGGAACTCGCCCTCCTCTGGGCTTAGTTCCTCGGGCTTAACCTGCTCAACCACTGTGCTCTCCCTCCTAGTGGAATAGTTACTAGTGGGGCTATTGTCTAGTCCCCTCATGGTATAGTCTCTACACTATTACAACTGAGTATCTCCTAGTATTGCTCTCCGTATCTTCTCCTCCCCACGTGCTCCTCATCCACCCCGCTGCCTCGTTTACTGCTTCCTCGAGGCTTGTCCATTTCATTCCTAGCTCGTTGAGTAGCCATGGCTCTATGCGATATCGTTGCTGAGCCCTCAGCTCCTTAGCTAGCGGGCCAAGCTGTATCGCCGAGGGCGCGTAGAGGGGTAGTGCGTGTCTTACCTCGAGGCCCTGGAGGAGCATAGAGTGTAGCTCTCCGAGGCGTACTCGCCACGGGGTAGCGTAGTACCATTGGCACCCGCTATGCTTCTCGCTGAGCAGTATAGCTGCCCTCGCTACATCTCTTGCAGGGGTTACGTGAAGGTAAGGACCTCCTATTACTCGGAGATGGAGCTTAGCAAGCCGGTACATTAGGCGCCATTCCCGGTGATAGCTCCAGCGACCAATTAGTAGGCCTGGTCTTAGCACGGCTACGCGTGCCCTGTTCCCACTGCATAGCTCTAGGACGCGCCTCTCCCCCTCCGCCTTTGTCTCTGCATAGCTAGAGAACTGCCTACATCCCTCAAGATGCCTCTCTTCCTCGCGAACCATTAGGTCTCTAGCACAGCTACCGGGGTCGCCTACGCTAAAGACGCTACTAACGTAGACTATGAGGCTATCTCTGCACCTTTGTGATAGTATCCTTGTCCACTGAGCCGGGATCTCAACATGGGCTTCCTCCATCTCTCTACGCGTCCCAGCCAGCTTCCCCGTAACGAGATAAGCTATGTCGGGGCAACCCATGCTATCAATACTACTCCTTATAGATACCTTATCGCCTAGGCTGCCTAGGAGAACACTCTTCTTCACGAAGGATCTTAGCTCGTTGAATAGCTTCTCGCGGCGCTCAGCACTGCCTCGCCTAGCAGCTATATATACTGAGTCACCGCGTTGCGAATGCTCTAGAGCAAGGTTATAGCCTAGATAACCTATACCGCCTACTATGAGCACATTTCTCGGCATAGCTTGTGTCAGCCTATATTAGTTCTCTATCGCAGCGCCTCTGCCTGCTCGGGGGCAGTGGGCCCGTGGAAGCGGCGCCTAGCAGGAAGGGGTTTATTTACCTAGATGACTTGTTTAACACCTCCCACTACAGAGGAGTGCTAGCAATGAACACCAAGTAATCATCGAGACGGGGCAGACGCGGTGTAAGAAGCCATGGCAGAGCTAGTTGAGCGCGCGTGCGCCAAGGTATTATCAATTGTTGAGAAGAAGTTCTACTCCATACGCCTAGTTATAGAGAAGACGAGGCCCAGGGTTCCCCGTGGCCTCTTAAACGCTCTCTGCCTAGGAGTTCTCCGCAACTATCGCCTACTAAGCCACGGGCTTCGGCGCTGCGGTTACCGAGGACCAGTTAGGAAGAATCCCAAGGGATGGCTAGCCCTAGTAGGGGCCTACGAGGCGCTCTTCCGTAGACAAATAGACTTGAGCCGAGTAACTGAAGCTGCAAAGCTAGACCCGGGAATAGCGAGGTGTCTCCGCGAGAGCAGCCCCGAGGAGCTAGTAAGCGACCTAAGCAGCACACGGAGACTCGCGGTGCTCTATAGCTTACCTGGCTGGGTTGTAGAGAAACTAGCCGAGACAAATCCCCCCAAAGGACTAGAGGCGTTGCTAAAGTCTTTCCAGGAGCCGACACCTCTCTGGATACGGTTCAACAAGAACAAGCTAAGCAGAGAAGAAGCCGCGAAGAAGCTGAGAGACGAGTACGGCATAGCTACTCGCCCCGATCCTGTACTGGACGATGTCCTAGAGGTACTAGAGGTGAGGGAAGGGGCACTAGCGAGGCTGGACACGGGTCTCTTCTACGTACAGGACCGAGCAGCTGCGCTCATAGCACACGTGACTGGCAGTGCTAGGCAGGTCTACGACCTATTCAGCGCTCCCGGGAACAAGGCTGCCCACATAGCGTGGCGAGCCAAGCCGCTGAGCATAGTTGGCGTCGAGGTTTCTCCTCGTAGGGCTAGGGACGAGAAACACCTAGTAACCAGGCAAGGTGCTTGGATAGTAGATGTTGTCCTTGGCAATGCTCTGCGGCCACCTCTCCGCCTAGAAAGTGCCGATTTAGTAGTTGTTGATCCTGATTGTACTAGCATGGGGAGGCTAAGTCACAGCCCCGAGACGCGTCTCTTCCTGGAGGAAACTGGGCCAGGCATACTGCACCGCCTCGTGTCTCTGCAGCAGCGAGGCCTACGAGTCGCCGCTAGGCTAGCAAGGAGAGGCACGAGGATAATTTACTCCACTTGTACGCTGACCATTGACGAGAACGAGGACGTGGTGAAAAAGGTCGCGGAGAAAGAGGGGCTCACGATTCTCCGCGCAGAGCCATTCATAGGAGTAGAGGGCCGGGTAAAGGGTACACAGAGAATATATCCACACATCTCGAGGTGCACGGGAGGCTTTGTGGCACTACTGCTTAAGGAGTAAGTGGCTCGACAAGAATGCGCCTAGCAATACCCCTCCCAATAGCGATAACTGTTCCACGAACCCTCACAAGAATAGGCCCACCATAGCTCATAACGACCTCTACAACCGCGCCAGGAGTAATACCCATCTCGACAATCCTCCTCATAGCACGGATACCAGCATCGATCCGGACAACCCTGGCACGAGCACCGGGTGGCAGCATGTCGAGGGTTAAGAGGCCACCACGCCTCGTATACGCTTTACTCATCCATATGTCACCTATATTCTTTGGCTGCTGGCACGTAAACACGAGTTACTGGTGCTCCACGGCTTAGAGAGGCTGTGTACTGGTTTCTAGACCTTTTGCCAGCCGTAGGGCCTAGGTGCCTTGGGCTTCTCGTAGCCTTAAGAGCGCTAATACAGCTACAAGTATTTCGCGTGACACTACCCCTATGCTTCTCTCCATGAGCCCCTCGCTTCCCTTTACGGTCACGACCAGCGGTATTATCCTAGCTAGCAGTGGAAGGATCCTCCTATACTGAGCTGCCAGACCGCGGAGCGCGGACAGCGTCTCCGGAAGGTCTCTACGCTTGCTACGCAGACTTATTCTACGAAAAGCTATGACTGGGTCAACATCTATGTATATTACGGCATCCGGTCTCGGCGCATATTTATTGATCGTATAGAGCCACTCGAGAGGAGCACTTGAGGGGAATCCTTCGTAGCTCTGATAGACTATGCTTGATACCCAGCTCCTATCACCTATAGCTATGCAGCCCTCATCTATTGCCGACTCTATGCTCCGAGCTAGCTCAAGCCTATCAGCAGCAAAGAGGAGAGCGAGAACCCTTTGGTCGAAAGGCCCCTTGGATAAATACTCGCGTATAGTATGTCCTATTCTCCCCTTGCTTGGCTCCTCGAAGACCCTTGTACAGTAGCCTAGTCTACTAAGGTTACTAGATAGTATCTTTGCATGAGTAGTTGTGCCCGCCCCGTCTATTCCCTCAAGGACTATGTATACCCCCTTATTCTTCGTGTAATGCGAGGCGCCTCAACCCCTGCCATAGTGAGGCGGCGAGCCCTTGACACAGGGAAGGCTCCTTTGTGCCGTATAAGGGGCATTGGCCATTTAATAGAGTAGGGGCTTATGAGGAGGCGTGGGTGATATAGTGGCGGTAAGAGTTCTCGGTATTCACTCATCTCCGAGAAAATACGGAAATAGCTTCAAGATGCTCTGGATCGCTCTTGAGGCTGCTAGGAGGGCAGGAGCAGAGACAGCATACATTAATCTCTATGATCTCAGTATTGGCCCCTGCTTTGCTTGTTACTCGGATCATTTTCTCAACTGTCGTTACCCAAAGGATCCCAGTGAGTGTCCTCTCCGGGGCCGCGACGATTACTCCTTGGTTGCTGAGGCTGTTCTTCGTAGCGATGCTGTTGTCTTCTCAACACCTATCTATTGGTTCATGGTTAGCGGTGTCTTGAAGAACTTGTTTGATCGCATGACTAGCCTTGAGAACATGATTTATCATAGTGGGCGTAGTCTTGTTGATGGCAAGGTTGCTGGCGTCCTCGCTGCGGGGGAGGAGGCTGGTGCCTCCACGGCGTTGTCGTGGAGCGTTTTTACCTTGATTAATATGGGGTTCCATGTACCTGCTTGGGGCACTGCCTACTACCATGGTAGGGGAGACGTGCTTGATGATAAGCAGGCTGTGAGTGACTCCTATAACGTCGGGCTAAACGTTGTTCGTCTAGTCAAGGTGCTTCGCGGCGAAGAGATAGGCAATGAGCCCTGGTATAGGTTTCTCAGCGATGATGAGTACAGGTCTTTGGTAGAGGAGGCGAGAAAAGCCGCAGAGGAGATGAAGGCTAAGCAGCGGCGGGACAGGCCTTGGCTACGGTGACCACGTGGGGCCCTGTGAAACTAGGCGACCCCGCTGTAATTGTTCATGGCGGGGCTGGTAGCTGGAGACTCGTTGAGAACCTAGGCGAAGTCCTCGAGGCGGTGAAGAAGGGGGCCGAGGCTGGTTTCGCTGCTAGGAACAGTGGAGCGCTTCGTGCACTTGTCGAGGCGATTGCTGCGCTTGAGGATAGCGGTGTTCTCAACGCTGGTGTTGGCAGTACTCTGACCTATGATGGGCGCGTAGAGATGGATGCTGGGCTTATGGATGACGAGATGAGGGCTGGCGCGGTTGCTGTGGTTACTTATCCGCGTAACCCGATAAGGCTTGCTGAGTTCATTGCGCTCAACCTTGGCCACGTAATTATAGCTGGTAGCGCTGCTGACCGCTTGGCAGAAAAGCTTGGGCTTGAGAAGCACCCGGGGCCCTCGCCGAGGGCTATTCAGCGATGGAGAAGGCTCAAGGAGCAGCTTAGGAAGGACGGCGGCCCTGAGTGGGCTAAGAAGATACGAGAACTCTACGGCGACACGGTTGGAGCAGTAACGCTCGTCAATGGGAGGCTTGCTGCAGGCGCTAGTACTGGCGGCGTCTCGCTCAAGCATCCCGGGCGCATAGGGGATTCGCCGATACCGGGTGCAGGATTCTATGTTGAGCCAGGTGTTGCTGGCTGCTCCGCCACCGGTATAGGCGAGACAATCATCATGGGGCGCCCATGTCTCTACGCGGTCCAGCTAGTTATGCAGGGGATACCAGTAGAGGAGGCTGCGAGAGCAGCTGTTGCCCGCCATACGAGGCTCTTCGGCGACAACAATCTAGGCATAATACTTCTTGATAGCCGGGGCTACGCGGCAGCAGCAATAAACACCGAGGGAATGCCCATAGCCTTTGCTGGAGCCGAGAACCCCACCCCAACACCTATAATGCTGCGCCGAGAAACTGGGGAAGCGGAAAGATAAAGAAGCCCGGCCTGCATCCCCGGGTGGAACGGGAAGACGGCTACGGGTTAGGAGAGGGGAGTCTGGAATGGAGTACATCTATGCAAGCCTCATGCTCCACGCAGCTGGAAAGGAGATAAACGAGGAGAACCTCAAGAAAGTACTCGAGGCAGCTGGCATAGAGGTGGACGAGGCTAGGGTCAAAGCAGTCGTAGCAGCCCTTAAGAACATAAACATAGACGAGGTTATCAAGTCAGCTACCGCGATGCCAGTAGCACCTGCAGCGGCGCCAGCAGCTGCTGCACCAGCCGCCGCTGAGGAGAAGAAGGAAGAAGAGGAAGAGGAGAAGAAAGAGGAGGAAAAGAAGGAGGTCAGCGAGGAGCAACTAGCCGCTGGACTAGAAAGCCTCTTCGGGTTCTAAGCCTCGCTAAGAGGAACCCTGTGCACGGGGAACGCCCGGGACTATTTTTCCTAAAACAAGGGACACGGCTCGTATTCTATCCTGGTTCTCTTCCTTAATTCCTTCCCGTTGTACCTACGGTCCTATTTTCAGAGCCCGGAGTCTCTCCTCCCGTAGTCTACGGAGAGTATGGTTGCGTAACTCGTGGAGAAGCTTATCCAGGAAGGTCTTGGTACCTATTCTAGGGGGCTCGGTGTCGTCTTCCTCGAGGGACGAGAGCACTACTAGGTAAACGTTCCTGGCTATGTCTTCGCACCTGGCGCAGCCCAGCTCATCAACTACTACTGTGTAGAGCAGTGTACAGGGCCGGATTACCTCCCAGTACATATACTCTGCCGCTACATAGGCGAAATCAGAGCCCTTGGTGGAGTAATAGTCTAGCAATGCGCGGAAAACAGGATCTATTACCCCTAGTACCGAGGCGAAGAGCGGGAAGCGGCGAAGCTGCTCGCCTAGAGGGAGGCTAGCGAGGCGTAATACGAGCTTATCGCCTACGAACGCCGAGTAAGTTACTATCCACGATGGTATGACTATGCCGGGGGAGAGGTCTGCATACATCTTAGCTATGAGCGACTTTATCGTCGTATTGAAGAAGCTTGATACACCGCCTATTCTGGTCTCCGTGCCCCCTACTAACTCGTCCTCGATGCTCCTACAAGTCTCCATGTACTGGGCTGCATTGCCGCGACAATAATCCTCCCATATTAGCCAAAGCATCGATGTCCTCGTTATACCCGATAGGTATATGGATGCCAGGTCTGTCTCAGGGGGCTCATCAAGCCCGTTGGCTACGTTCTCGAATTCGCGCATGGGTAGAGACACTATTTCTGTAAAGAAGCTTCTCAGCCTTGCGCGGTAGCGCTGGTATACTGGGTCTGTCTCCTGGTCCTCTATCAAGCCAGGCATCACCGCGGATAACCAGGTACAGTACAAGTAGTGACTATGAGGGGGAATGAGCCCCGTTATTCTCCCTTGCATAGGGAGGAGGCAGACCCCCTTATCTAGAACGCCCTTGCTAGTACATCAACGATTCTCTATGGATGCCTTGGACCAGGGATGGGGAGGAAAACGACGAGGACAGCTAGCGATGTTTTCGACGGGGTGCTAAGCGGTTTTATCTCTGCGCGCCGAGCTCGCTTGGCACGGTTTTTCTAGGCGCTAGCCCAAATACTGCTTTTTCCCATAGCTCCTTTATGTTACGGGCACCGGCGTATCCTAGCCCTGCTTTGAGCCCCTCGATGAACTCTGATAGTACCTTGCTTACTGGGCCCTTGTAGGGTATGAGC
>JALVHV010000134.1 GCA_027028845.1 Pyrodictiaceae archaeon
GGAGGCAAGGCTGTTGCCAAGGGACCCCGAGAGACTAGTCCCATAGAGCTAGGTGCTCAGCCCCCAGCGCCTCTTCATTGAGGAAACTCTGCGTCGTCTAGCCTCATCATCCGCGCAAATCATTCAGCGAAAAATTATATAAGATTGTCTCAGCTTAAACAAGTGTTTACATCATGGATAGAGGGTACCAGTATGCATAGCGCCACGAGATGGCCTTTTGACGAAAAACCCTTACTAGTATTCTGGGAGACGACCAAGGCCTGTAAGCTGGCTTGCAAGCATTGCAGAGCATCCGCAATACTCAACCCGCTACCAGGTGAGCTAGACACAGAAGAAGGCAAGAAACTGATAGACGACGTAGCAAGGTTCGGACAACCAAGCCCAATACTAGTATTCACTGGTGGAGACCCGCTAATGCGCAAGGATATTTGGGAACTAGTAGACTATGCAACTGAAAGGAAAATAAGGGTCGCATTAGCTCCAGCCGTGACAGATATCTTAGAGAGCTCTCTCGACGAGATAGAGTCTAGGGGAATAAGTGTTAGCATAAGCCTTGATGGAAGCAGACCAGAGATCCACGACAATATTAGGGGCATATCGGGTCACTTCCGAAGAACAGTTAACATACTTAAACAAATGGTAGAGAGAGGTATACGTGTACAAGTAAATACAGCCGTAATGCGTGATAATGCCAGAGACTTAGCAGATATCGCTAAGTTACTAAATGACATAGGTATCAGGACATGGGAGGTCTTCTACCTTATACCCGTCGGACGTGCACAAAAAGAACTAGATCTAACACCGCAGGAGTGGGAGGATGTTAGCAACTTCTTATACGATGTATCAAAATATGGCATAGTTGTAAGAACAACAGAGGGCCCAATGTTTAGGCGCATAGCTCTGACACGCATTATTCTTGAGTCTAGGGGCATAGATTACAGGAAGTTCTTTAAACTAGGCAAGCTCTATGACTATCTGCATAATAGGCTCAAGGAACTACTAGGAGAACCAAGGACACGGCCTATGGTAGCTACTACGGGGACACGTGACGGTAAGGGGATAATCTTTATCGCGTACGACGGTACCGTGTACCCTAGTGGCTTCATGCCATACCCCTTGGGGAATGTCAGAACAAAGAGCCTCGTCGAGATATATAGAACGCATCCCGTCCTACGAAAGATCCGCTCAGCCGAGTTCAAGGGCAGATGCGGGATATGCGAGTTCAGAGACATATGCGGTGGAAGCAGAGCACGCGCCTATACTCTGAAAGCTGACCCCCTGGGCGAGGATCCTGCATGCCCCTATCAGCCTGGAGAGTTTACGGAACTTGTCCAGAAACTTGGAATCAATATCTCGGAATACTCGTCCAAAATTGAAGGTCTACGCTTAGTTCTACCTGTTAAGCCGTCAAGGAGCTAGCCGACTAAGCTACTTGGACAAGGGGGGTTCAGCCTTTGATAACGGGTATGAGTGATATCGAAAAACGTGTGCTAATGGAGCTACAGTATAATTTCCCACTAGTATCTAAGCCGTTCGATGTAGTGGCTAAGCGTCTAGGAACTAGTGTCGACGAGATAATCGATGTTGTTAAGAAGATGAAAGAGCTAGGAATACTTAAGCGAATAGGCTTCTACGTCAATTACAAGTCTTATAGACAAGTAGCTGCACTCGTGGCATTTAGAACAGATGAGCCAGAGAAACTAGCAAACGAGATTCTTAAGAACTTCACAACAACGCATAGCTATATAAGGAATCATCCCTACTATAACCTCTGGGTGGTTGTCCGCGATAAGAACAAAGAAGCACTTAAAAACAAAATAGAGAAACTCGCCACCCAGAACAAAGCAGACTTCGTCATACTATGGAGTAAACGCGTTTATAGGCTTAGCGTAAAATACGACCTCGAAAAAGGAATTAGCAGAGCAGGACCCTTTAGCAAGATAGTTGAGAATCCACCATCACCTAGCGAGCTGGGCCTTGATACCAATCTTGTTAGAGCACTTAGAGTACTACCACTTAAACGAGAGCCTTATAAAGAGCTAGCAACAAAATATGGACTAGACGAAGAAAGACTAGTTGAAATAACGAAGATGCTCCTAGAGAAGGGAGTACTAGGCGACCCTGGCGCAGCACTTGATGGTCATAGAGCAGGCTTTACCTATAACGCTATGGTCGTAATGTGGTCTGCAACAAAAGAGACCGAGCTATGCGAATGGATCATAAATAACGTGCCGGAGGCAACACACGTTGTTCTTAGGGAGCCATGGCCGCCCGAAAAGTGGAGACACAACTGCTATATGATGGTACACGCGGTCGACGAGACTAGGCTGAGACCAGTCTACGAAAAACTCGATGAAAGCCCCTACGTAAAGGACTATTTACAAATAATAAGTCTAAGAGACCTACTGCCCGGCATAATTAGGTAATACAAGCTATTCTAGGTGAGACCGTTGATCCCGGTTACCGTAATGGTTACAGGAAGAGGAACAGTATCAACCAGGATAAAGGGTCATTACGGGCCACGTAAGCCGTCTAGATTCAGTGATGTCCTAAGACCCATAGTCTTCTGGAACATAACCTACAAGTGCAACTTGAAGTGCATACATTGTTATATAAGCGCGGGCCAGTACGATGATAGATATGAGTTAACAACGGAGGAGGCAAGAAGAGTAGCTGAGGAGACCGTCAAGATAGGAATACCATTAGTTATACTTTCTGGCGGCGAGCCACTCGTACGCGAGGACTTCTGGGAAATAGTTGAACCCATGGCTAATAAGCAAAGACCAAAGCTCTCACTTAGCACCAATGGGACCCTAATAACACGCGATATAGCCCATAAACTAGCATCTTA
>JALVHV010000135.1 GCA_027028845.1 Pyrodictiaceae archaeon
AAACCATGGGAGCTCTCAGCTGGGCAGCTCAAGGCCTTCACCACGGTCGCCGCCCTCGCCTCCAATGCCGGGAACATCCTGCTTGACGAGCCATTCGAGCAACTAGACCCCGCGCACAAAACCAGGGCACTGAGCCTCATAGAGCAGAGCAAGACAGGTACACTCGTCCTCGCCACGCACGAGACCTGGTTATTGAGGAAGCTGAGGAGCTGGAGCGTCTACCTAGTATTCAGTGGGAGGCTATGGGGCCCCATCGGCGCCGAGGAGCTCCTAGGCAGCGGCGTGGTGAGGGGGAGAGCCCGTGACGCTATCCTGGTCGTTGAGGCCAATGGTTTTGTTATGAGCCTTGTCCGGGGCAGGGGTGAGCCCCTTACCAGGCTCGTTAGCCTCGACCACGTATACGAGGTGTTGATGGAGGAGGCTTGATTCCTCTTGACAAAGTACTTGTTGTATAAGGTTCGCTCAATAACCCTTCACCCTGGCACGGTCTTCTGGTCGGTATTCTTTGTATTGTTCTGGGCGATTATGTGGGTCTACGTATTCGGCACAGGTATAGCAAAGTACTCATCTATGCCGTGGTACCGTGAGGCCGTCTCAGCCTACTTCGCCACGGCCTTCGGCAGCCTAGGCATAATAGCCATGGGCTCAGCAGGCATAGGGCTGACACAGGGCTTATTCACTAGCATCGCGGCGATAAGGTTCCTCACGAGGTTCTCCCGGCTAAGCCCCCGAAGATTCATAGTAGAGGATCTCGTTGCTAGCCTTCTCAGCCTACTCGTGGTAGCACTAGTAGAGGTAGTAGCGGTTATTCTCCTCGTGTGGCAGAGGTACGGTGTACTCATAGAGCCAAAGCACCCCTTGGCGTTACTAGGCCTACTGGTTCTTCTCGGGCTCTTCTTCTACGAGCTATCCCTTGTCTCCGGCCACTTGGCGCTCATGGCCGCGTCTAGGCACATGAGGAGCGCGTTATCGGGGCTATCACTAATAGTGAGCTTCGTCCCATACGCACTACTATTCACTGGCAACGGGAACCTAGCAGGCTACGTGTTCCCGCCAATAGGGCTACAGGCACTAATAATCGGGGCCGCCTCGGGCAAGACGCCTCCAGCCACGAACATCATAAACTGGTTCAAAGAGGGCTTCGTAGAGGGCAGAGCCTATACACCCATAGACCCAGGCCTAGCCATGGCGGCGACACTGGCCTGGCTACTAGTAATGGGGGTAGCAGCAATGGAGCTTGCTAGGAGAGCTAAGGCTGTCCACCCAGCAGAGCTAGGCTAGGGAGAGGCCTCGGCTCACGGCCGTGCCCGGTGGAACCACACCCCAGGGCTTCGGCCTGACGTGCAGACGTCATCGGCCCATAACTATTACTGGGATAATGTGGAGGGGCTATATCTCTGCCCTATGCCCTATCGGCATCACTGCTACCGGGATCTCTGTATAGCAGTCTATTCCCAGCAGAGTGCATAGTTCTTGGTCGTAGAAGGCGCCGATAACCACTGTTGCTAGTCCTAGGGCCTCTGCCGCGATATAGATATTCTCTACCGCTGCGCCCGTGTCGACGTATACGTAGCGATAGGCCCTCGCATGGTACTTACTAGCCGTTCTCTGATAAATAGCTGTGAGTATTATAGCGGCTGGTGCTTCTGCCACGTGTTCCTGGTCTAGGCATATCTTGGCCAATTCTCCTAGGTAATGGCCTCGCCTCATTAAGCATAAGCGATGGATATCTGGCTCGTAGTGGTAGAGACCAGGTGGGAGATCCTCCACGTTCTCTGCTACGAGATACGCCTCCACTGGCTGGAGGCCGCCAGCGCACGGGTAGCTGCGTAGAGGCCACTCGTTATCCCATCCAGTTATGCCCACGCCGTAGTAGAGCAGTGTTGCTACCTCCTCTAGGGAGAGGGGTGAGCTGCTATAGCTGCGCCTACTCCTCCTACGCCTTATAGCCTCCAGTGCATCCATGCCGGATGCTCTCAGCGGCTCTGGTAGCTCGTAGTGCTTTCCGCGGCAGTGCTTGAAGAACCCGGGCCACCTGGGCCTAGGCCTCTCGAGATACGTGTCGCGCTTAATCATTGTGGAGTAGTGGTAGAGAGCCGATACGTCTCCGTCCTCTAGGGCTCTCTCCAGTCCCTCAACGAATAAGCGAGCACTTGGACCCAGTAATCGGATTAGTCTTAGAAGCTTGGCTAGGAGGACACGCTCATTCATAGACAAGGGTATAGCGATCCCCTGGTATCGGAGGGTAGCGTTGCGCGCCGTATTCATCCCTTACCGCGGCTAGTGCCGCTATATCCCTGGGGCTCTTTTGGTTCATTGTCTCTTTATTAGTTCCTTGGAGGTTTTTGCCTTGGCTTCTTTGCTGCATAGTGCCCAGTGTATCTTGTAGAGCGCGTAGGCTATGCGGGTTAGGGCCTCCGATACGAGTGCCGCTAAGCTGCGGGGCACTGTTCCCTCTTCTAGCGAGGCGCGGGTAATGCTTCTCTCTGCTGCTCTTAGCCTAGTGGCCGCGAGCATTATGTCTGGGTCCTCGGGTGTGCAGCCCGTGAGGCTCCATCCCCATGGGTCTTCTAGTCCCTGCTCGGCCTCTTCTACCAGCCTCGTGACCTCCTCCAAGGTGGCTGCTCCGGCGAGGAGTATTGGTATTAGTCTTGTTGCTTGTTGTAGTTTTTCTAGCCGTTTCGCGAGCCCTGTCTCGCCCCGTGTCTCTAGGCCTAGCCGGGCCCGTGCAAGCAGCGCCTCGGCCTCCTCTATGGAGCCATAGGCCTCTATCACTGGGCTGTGCTTTGGTACCCGGATGAGCTTGCCGGCTATGTATGCCTCCGTCT
>JALVHV010000136.1 GCA_027028845.1 Pyrodictiaceae archaeon
ATAGCTCGTGTTGGTATATTCCTTCATCTCCTCTTTCGCGGATAAGCTGCAGAGCCTTATCCTCTAGTTCTTCGAGGCTGCTTCTACGCGTGCCAATAGACGAGTCTATCATAGCTGACAAGGCCTACTCTTCCCTCATACCCTGGCTTCTCTTCATTCATGCACGGTCAGTGAACGAGGGGACTACGTGTTGTCGTTAGTATAGTTTTGCGCAACCCAGTCTCTATTAGTGTATCTTAGCCTGCCTATATCTCTATCTAGTACCGGGAATGAATAAGTTTAAGTTGCTGGGATAACTCTGGGTAAGAGAATATAAAGTAAGCAATGATACTTGCGAAATATTATTGATTAGTAAAAATCATGGTTATTAGAGGCGGACCTCGATGTAGAAGTTATCCACTATGTCTCGGTACCGATTCCTTATTGTTGCGTCCGTTACGCCTATCGCGCGTGCAACTGCTAGCTGGTTCCGCTTCTGGTCAAGCAGTATCGAGGCGAGATATATTGAGGCAGCTGCGAGGGCCTCTGGTGGCTTGCCTTGCGCGAGCCCTGTTCTCACGAGCATTGTTGAGAACCTCATAGCTAGGGCTTCTACCTCGCCGCTTAGGTTGAGCTTGGAGGCTATACGGGATATGAACATTTGGGGCTTGGGAGGTGCTGCTGGGCGTACTTTTAGCTTTGTTACTATCCTCCTATAGGCTCTCCATACATCTTGCTCGCTTATGCCTAGTACCTCCGCGGCATCCCTCATAGTTAACGGGTGACGCTCTATCCTCGCCGCTATGACTGCTGCTGCCGCTATGTATTCTTGTAGATTATTCTTCCTAAGAATGTTCATTGAGTAGAGTTGTCTGATTAACTTGGCCATTGTCTCTGCTACTCTGCTTGGTAATCTAAGCTTACTAGCTGCCCGGTTTGCTTCCTGGAGTATACTGATTAGCTTCTTTTGCCCATGTGTACGAAGGCTTGCTTGCAGCGCGACGAGCTTCCTTGCACGTAGCTCTGTTCTTTTCGCATAGATGTAGGTTGTTAGGCCGTGGTCATGTATTCTCTCTGTTAGCGGTGCACCTACCCTGCTACGCCTTGTGCGGTCTTCCTCGTTGAAGCTTCTCCACTCGGGACCTAGGTCTATTGGTGCTTCCTCTATGACGTATCCGCATCTGCTACATACAAGTCTTCCATCGGGCTGTCTATGAGCATATAGTCTTAAAGGTGCACCGCAATTGGGGCAATACTCTGGAAGGGGGCTCATCTTTTCGCGCCTCTACCTCTCCTCTCTCGGCGAGCCCGCCCCCTTCTTGGCCGAGGCCGGCCCTGGGCCTTGGCATCGCGTGGTGTCTTCCTTTGTCCCGATCTACGTTCCCGTGTAGGCTTCTTGGCCCTCTTCTGCCTCTTCCTGGGCGGGCGCGGGATCTTGTAGTAGAGGGGCTCTCCCTCGTAGACCTTGATCTCCTTATTAGCTGGCTTTACCACGGCGTAGGGGTTCTTCACCGGGCCTATTATGTCTAGGAGTGTACCTATCTTCTTCAAGTCCCGGTCATAGACTGGGACGTTGAGAGGTGGTAGTTTCTCGGCTTCCTCTTTCTCCAGCCTTGCTACTATGTAGCCGTTTCTCGTCATGTGCAGCACGGTTCCTAGTCGCTTCAAGCCGTACTACCCTCGGGGTGGAGGGGGCGGGGCCCCCTTCTTAATCCTTGCATGCTGTAATATAGTTGATACACTCTATCTCGCGCGCTTAAAAGAGGAGAGGCTCTTAGTACCTGTCTTGTGGAGGGACAAGTGGTATTGGTTAGAGCTGCTATTATTGGCTGTGGTGCCGCGGGCCTTGTTTTAGCCTCTGCCTTAGCCATCAGAGGATTTGTCGCTACGCTGTTTTGTCTTCGGGACGAGGATGTTGTAGCGATAATGCGTAATGATGGCGTAATAAGGGTTTATGGGCCTGGTGAATCGTCTGTAAAGGTTTCCGCTGCTCATGTGTCTTTCCTGAGAAAGGGCTATGACATAGTAGTATATGCTACTAGGCTTAATTCTCTAAGAGAACTCGTTGATGCTGTGCACAAGAAACTACCTAATAGTACCCACGTATTTATCCAGCCAAGTATTGATGTACTAGATATTATTAATCAGCTTAATGGGGACCGGGGCTTCATCGCCCTATACACATGTATTCGGCGGATGGGAAACGGTGCAGCGGAGTGGCCTGGTGAGGGTTTTGTTGAGGCCTGGGGGAGCAGCGAGACAGTGGACTATCTCGCGGAAGGGCTCAGAGCTTTAGGAATTAGTGTCTCACGCCAAGATAGTGTTGAGCAACTTGCCTGGGATTACTGGGCGGCGAATCTCTCATCTCAGCCAGTTGCAGCTATACTTGGCGTACCATTATCAAGGATTAAGAGGATCTCCTATGCTAGGAGCCTTGTCGAGCAGCTCTGGAAAGAGGCTGAGCTTGTTGCCAAGGAATATGGCATTAAGCTCAGGGAGGGGTTTCTTGAGAAACTCCTATCTATAAGGGGCTGTGTGCCCCGTATGTTGCAAGATGTTGAGCAGAGAACCGTGACTGAGATAGACTATATTAATGGTGCATTATTGAGAAGGGCTCTAGGTAAGGGATTGTACGCTCCATATAATGATTCTGTCTACCTGCTTGTTAAGGCACTAGAGGAGGAGATGAGGAGTAGCTAGCTATGGGTCTTAGGGTTGAGAAGAAGCACGCTAAGGCGCTGCTAGAGGCGCTGGAACTAGCTGAGCACTATAAGCCTTTCCAGGAGGTTAAGCGCAGGGTTTTCCGCAAGTATGGCTTGCT
>JALVHV010000137.1 GCA_027028845.1 Pyrodictiaceae archaeon
AGTTTCCGCGTAGTAGGTGAGGGAGCAAGAGCAGGGTACGTCTACCTACGCGTAGGTGGTCGCCTTGTAGGCGTGTTAGCGGCAATAGTGTTTGATAAGATAGTTGAAGCGCTCCCCCTGGTGGCGCTAGCGGTAATTGTTCTACCAGAGTCGCTTACAACGACTAGTAGTACCATCTATACATTCCTAGCCATAGGCATAAGCATCGCTGGCATAGTGGTGGCTATCCTCTACTGGGACAGGGTAGTCAACTGGTTGATAGATAAGGCGAGAAAGAGAGGCTACCACATAGAGGTCTCCGGGCTAGAGCGCAGAGCCCTTGAGACCCTGATGAGGGATAAGCTCCTCGTAGCCATAGGGATAACGATAAGCTTTGCTGCCTGGCTAGTCCTCGCACTCCGCCTCTACCTAGTAGCCCTATCCATAGGATGGGAAGTAAGATTCTATGACGCCGTCCTACTAACAGTCGCCTATACAGTGATAAACATATTCACCATAACTCCGGGAGGCGTAGGCGTGATAGAGGCCTCGCTCACTGGGCTCTTCATGGCCCTCGGGGCCCCGGCGGACAAAGCCCTAGCAGCATCACTCGTTGAGAGACTAATATCGTACGGGATAGGCACAGCGGCGGGCATAGTACTTGGACTAGTCACTGGCGGCTGGGAGCTATGGAGACGGATGAGGAAAAAGACGAGAGAGGCCCAGGGAGAGAACGAGGCTTATCCATGAATAGGTAGTCCGCATTACGCACCAAGATAATAATCCCTAAGTTCTCTCGCCTCTAGGTCCCCGGGGCTAAGTGAGGTGATTGCCCGGGCTAGTAGCTCTCCTAGCCACGAGTCCAGGACAAGCGGCGTATTGAAGTCGGCCCCTGCTCTTCGAACTTCATAGTCCTTCTCTGGCGTGTAACCAGTAGTCACTATGAGTCCTACATGTCCCATTCTTATGAGGCGTGTGGCCTCGTGGTATCCTAGGCTAGCTAATCCATCTACCTCCATGCCGTCAATAGTGTACGTCTTGAAGCCAGTGCCCAGGAAGAGCTTGGCGGCTCGCTCGAGGGCTTCGTCTCTTCTCCCTAGAGGATTGTAGACCAGGATTACCTGGTCTCTCTTGGGGTACTCGTTGCCCTCGGCGCTGAGCCAGCTCTTCAACAACGCCTCCTCTAGCGTATAGCCGAGGGCTGCTACCTCGCCAGTACTCCTCATCTCGGGGCCTAGGCCAGGGTAGGCTCCTCTCAGCCTCTTCCAGCTAAACTGCGGCGTCTTTACGCCATAATAGTTCCTCGGTCTTAGTAGCTTGAACTCCTCGTCTAGGTCCAGGCTTCCCCGGAGAGAGGCCTGGGCAGCTGCCTTCGCGAGATTGTAGCCGGTCACCTTGCTTGTGAACGGCATTGATCTACTCGCTCTGAGATTAAGCTCAATGACGTAAAGGTCCCCGCCCCTCACAAGGAACTGTATGTTGAATGGCCCCTTTATCTCCAATACCTCGTTGAGCGTAGCAGCTATCTTAGTCATCTCTCTCACTGTTGACTCGCCTAGCCTGAACCAGGGGAGAACCATTGTCGAGTCTCCGCTATGCACGCCGCCGGGCTCTACGTGCTCGATCACAGCCCCGGCAGCCGTCTTCCCATCCCCCACGGCGTCTATCTCTGCCTCTATAGCGTCCTCGATGACCTTGGAGACAACCACGGGGTAGCGCGGTGAAACCTTAGTCGCTCTGGTCAAGTATTCTCTGAGCTCGCTCGCCGAGTACGCTATGTTCATAGCTGCTCCGCTTAGCACGTAGCTTGGGCGCACGAGAACCGGGTAGCCATACTCCTCGGCAAACCTAAGTGCGTCATCGATGCTTGTTGCGGCTACCCAGGGAGGCTGCCTAATACCTAGCTCCTCGAGCAACTGGGAGAACAGTGCCCGGTTCTCGGCTCGGTGGACGCTCTCTCCCCTCGTGCCTAGTAGCCTTACTCCTAGCTCCTCTAGCCGCTTAGCAATATTGTTCGATAACTGGCCCCCGAGGAACGCTACAACGCCTACTGGTTTCTCTGCCCCGTATATGTCTAGGACGCGCTCCGCGCTTATCTCCTCGAAGTAGAGCTTATCGTTAACATCCCAGTCCGTGGAGACCGTCTCAGGGTTATAGTTAAGCACTATTACCCGGTACCCTAGCTTCCTAGCCTCCTCCGAGAACGTTGTCACAGCCCAATCAAACTCAACCGACACACCTATACGGAAGACACCAGCGCCGAGAACCAGTATCTTGTCCCCATTATCACCTAGGGCCTCGTCGTCGAACGCGTTATACGTTGTGTAGAGATAGTTCGTCTCCGCGGGCCACTCGGCAGCAAGCGTATCTATCTTGCGTACCCGGGCCCTACCAGTTATTCTCCTCCTAAGCTCCCTGACAGCGTCCTCGCCAAGACCGGTGAGTAGGGCTATTTGCTCGTCACTAAAACCAAGCCGCTTAGCCTCCGCAACGAGTTCCCCGAAACCGGGGCTACTTGGGCCCCGTCCCCTTAGCTCCTCCGCTAGCTCAACTACTTGCTTAATCTCATAGATAAAGTACTTATCAATACCAGTCACTTCGTGAATCTCGTCGGGGCTTACTCCCAGCCGTAGCGCCTTGGCCACGTAGAGGGGCCAGTAGGGCTCCCTCCGCCTCAGCTTCTCCATAACTTCCCCTAGGCTCTCGGGCTCCTCGTAGCTGGGTCCCGCGACGAGCCCCGGCTCGCCTATGTCTAGCATCCTCACTGCCTTCTGGAGTGCCTCGGCAACGTTCCTACCAATAGCCATTACCTCGCCTATGCTCTTCATCTCGCTCCCAATACTCTTATCGGCTCCCTCGAACTTTTGGAGATCCCAGCGAGGCATCTTAACAGCCACATAGTCGAGACTGGGCTCGAAGCATGCGCATGTCTTTCTAGTTACACGGTTTAGTAGCTCGTCTAGGCGGTAGCCGAGCGCGAGCTTAGCCGCGATATAGGCCAGTGGGTACCCGGTAGCCTTGCTTGCCAATGCGCTACTCCTGCTCATCCGGGGATTGGTCTCTATTACGTAGTACTCCCAGCTACTTCTCGGATTGAGAGCTAGCTGTACATTACACTCACCGATGAGGCCTATTGCCTCCGCGACGCGAAGCGAGGCTTCCCGGAGCAACTGGTACTCCTGGTCAACAAGCGTCTGGCAAGGAGCAATTACCACAGAGTCCCCGGTATGCACACCCATGGGGTCAAGGTTCTCGAGACAAGCAACGGCGACTGAGTTGCCGTACTGGTCCCTAACGACCTCGAACTCTATCTCCTTCCAATGATGCAGGTACCTCTCAACAAGAACCTCCCTTATACCACTAGATGCGAACGCCTTGTCTATGCGCTCTCTTAGCTCGTCCTCGCTCCACGCGACAAAGCTCCCACCACCACCTAGGTTGAAGCTAACCCTAACTATCACTGGGTACCCTATACCCTGAGCAATAGCGATCGCTTCCTCGGGGCTGCGGGCAGCCCTACTCGGTGGTATGGGTAATCCATGCTTCTCCATCGTCTCTCTGAACAATGCCCGGCTAAGAGCAGCCTCGATACCCTCGATAGGTGTACCTAGGACGCGGACGCCGTAACGCCTGAGTATCCCTCGCTTGTAGAGCTCCACCCCAAGGCTAAGGGCTGTCTGGCCACCAAACCCGAGGAGTATCCCGTCCGGTCTCTCCCTCTCTATGACCTTCTCGAGGAACCAGGGCTTAAGAGGCCCTAGGTATACATGGTCAGCCAGCCTATAGCTCGTCTGAATCGTGGCCACGTTTGGGTTAACAAGCACGGTCTCGATGCCTTCTTCCCTTAGGGCTCTTAGCGCCTGGCTCCCGCTATAGTCAAACTCCGCTGCCTCAGCTATCTTTATGGAGCCGCTTCCAAGCACCAATACCTTCCTCGCATCTATACTCCTCGGCAACTCCCCTTCACCGATTCTTCGATTCTTCTATGAGTTTAAGGAACGCGTCAAATACCCATGTAGAGTCCCAGGGCCCGGGCCCCGCCTCGGGGTGGAACTGCGTAGCTAGGACGAGTCCATCCCTTGACCTAACACCCTCGAGAGTCTTATCGTCGGGCTGTATGAACCAGGGGACTAGCCCAGTACCTTCTAGGCTCTCGGGGTCAATCGCGTAGCCATGATTATGGGTAGTTATGTAGCACCTCCCAGTGCCCAGCTCTACTACGGGCTTATTGACCCCGCGGTGGCCATAAGGCAGCTTATATGCCCTGGCTCCCAGGCCTATACTGAGAAGCTGCATTCCAAGACAAATAGCTAGGACAGGCTTGCCACTAGTAGCTACCTGTGCAGCTACCTCAGCCTGTCTCCTTAGCAGAGAGGGGTTGCCAGGCCCATTGCTCAACACGACCCCGTCATAGCCCTCTAAGAGTTCTTCCGCAGAAGCGGTGCACGGGAGCCTCGTGACACTAATACCTCTCTCCAAGAGCCTTCTCAGAATACCATACTTTACTCCGCAATCAAGCATAGATACCTTTGCTCTTATCTCGCCAGGCGGGTTATGCGTTATGGGCTTCCTCGGCGAAACCTCTAAAGCAAAGACTCTCTCGTCGTAGCTCTTGCTCTCTTTAAGTATCCTTGCTAGCTCATTCCACTCAACGGGTTCGTTGCAGGGAAATACTGCTAGGGCCGCCATGAGGACGCCGTATTCGCGGAGAATTCTCACAAGCAGCCTGGTATCAACGCGGTAAATTCCTGGCACGTTTTCCTCCCGGAGCCACTCGTCGAGGCTCATAACCGAGGCATAATGGCTCGGTACTGGCAGCTCAGCTATGACGAAGCCCTCCACCTGGACCTGGTCAGACTCATAGTCTAGTGGTATATCGGCGTATCTCCGAGAAGGACTAGGCACGCCATAGTTCCCTATCATCGGATGTGTCTCTATGAGTATCTGGCCCCGGTAACTTGGATCGGTTAGGCTTTCGGGGTAGCCAGTCATAGCTGTGGTGAAAACAGCCTCCCCGACAGCTATACCCCGTGCGCCGAAGCCGCAGCCCTCGAAGCCAAGCCCATTGGCTAGGAGGAGGCGGGCACAGAGGCCGTGTGGACAGCGAAGGAGAGGATACCGATAGATCTTTTCTAGGCATCGGCGCAAGTGTTTTTCACCTCTTCAAGGAACTCCTCAACCCTCCTCCTGGCAGCCTCAAGCCTCGTGGCGAGCTCGGAGACCTGCTTCTCGTCAAGAGCTATCCTGGCCTCAACCTTGCCGAGGTTCATGGTGCTCTTGCACCCTGTCCTTCTCAGCTCTATGATCTTCTCAACCCAGTTGGGGCCCAGCAGCTCCTCTGCCAGCTTGCTTAGGGGCCTCTTTCTAAGAAGCTCTGCAACCTCGGCGTATGCCTCCCTAAAGGCTTTACCCTCTCTCAGTGCCAAGAACTCGGCTAGCTCTACGCTAACCGGGGCATATTCCTGGATTAGTTGTCGTAGCCTTTCCTCGTCGAAGCTCATCTTCTCGAACACGTCGGCTAGGATCCTGACCGCTTCAATCGCGTCTCGGAGAGAGGCGTAGAGAAGGGGATTAGCCTCTTGGAGATCAAGGTTATAGATATAGGGAAGACCATGCATTATCGTAAGTGCTCCCGCTGCGTACCCAGCTACTCTGGCTGCCCTTGCTCGGAGAACCTCGAGGGTAACCGGGTTCCTCTTATGAGGCATAGCACTACTAGTAGCAACGTGCTCATCTGGTATCCTTAGGGCGCCGAGGTAGGGCGACGAGTACTGGATAAGGTCCCCAGCTATCCTAGACGCCTCTGCGAGAAACAGGGAGGACACAAGGATAGCCATTACCACGTCAAGCCTGCTCCCAGAGGCATAGGGGGCCGGGAGCACAGAGCCCAAGCCAGCCAGCTCTGCTAGGCGCTCCGGGTCCAATGGTGCAAGCGTCCCTGCCCCAGCACTTGCTCCGAGAGGAGAGCGGGTAACAAGCTCTAGAACCGTGAGCGCTAGACGCGTTATAGAGCTAAGAGCCTCCTCCCAGCTGAGCACTAGGCAAGCCACTGTACCGACTTGGCTAGGCTGCTGATGAGTATGCAGGACTATCGGGGCCCCTCCCTGTCTCGAGGCCAGGCCTAATAGAGCACGCCTTGCGGCGAGTAGACAGTCTAGCAGCTCTAATAGCTTCCCGGCGGCATGTAGTCGGAGAGCTGCTGAGACGTGGTCATTCCTGCTCCTGCCAAGCCATAGGAACTTGGCTACCTCTCCTGCTCGCTCCTCTAGATAGGCCTCTGCTGCCTCGAAGACGTCCTCGTAGCCCTCCCTGATATAGTTGCCCTTCCTTATCATCTCGAGGAGAACTGGTGCAAGTCTGCAAACAGCGCTTCGTGGAACAAGGTCTTTCTCATATAGGTGAGTGAGATGAGCTGCTAGGATAAACGCGACTTGCTTCTCTATGGCCTTGTCGTGTTCTATGCTAGAGGTGTACCTGTATACCAGGTCGCCGCCATGTATACCTGTTATCTCCCTGTACCTCGTCATGGCTAGCACCGCTTCTCAAGGCACCTCATCCCTCTCAGATACCCCTGGATCTTGCAGCAGCGAGGCTGTGTAGGCCCCAGATCTTTATGAAGCCCTCGGCCTCCTCAGCTGACGGGTACCAGCCTTTATCGTAGTCTATGAGGCTCTTGCTGTAACTGGTATAGTCGCTGCTTCTCCCGATGACGCTGAGAGAGCCCTTATAGACCTTGACAACTACCTCGCCTGTCACCCACTTATTGAGCTCGTCTATAGCCTTCTCCACTACGAGCCGAAGCGGCTCTACCCATAGGCCTTGGTATACTAGGTCGCTCCACTGCTCATCCAGGAGCTTCTTGAATCGTAGCTCCCGGGGCGTGTAGACTAGCTTCTCGAGGTCCCGGTGTGCCTCGATAAGGGTCAGTGCTGCGGGTGCTTCATAGACCTCGCGGCTCTTGAGCCCAACAACCCTATTCTCTATATGGTCTATCCTGCCATAGCCGTGGAGCCCTACTAGCCTGTTAAGTAATCGGACTAGCTTCTCCAGCCCCATCTTCTCATTATTAATGCTCACGGGGATGCCCTTCTCGAAACCTATGCTGAGTACCAGTGGCTCATTGGGAGCCTTCTCGGGTGGAACGGTCCAAGCAAAGACCTCCTCGGGTGGAGGAGCTGCAGGGTCATCTAGTACCCCGCCCTCGATGCTCCTAGACCAGAGGTTCTCGTCAACACTGTACTTCTTGTGGACACCTGGTGGCTCGAACCCATGTCTTCTCAGAATCTCGGCTGAAGCCGCTCTCGTAAGCCCTAGTTCGCGTACTGGAGCAATTATTTTCACGTCATCGCCTAGGTAGTACTTGAGGACTAGGTCAAATCGAACCTGGTCATTACCCTTAGACGTACAGCCATGAGCTACTGCCTCAGCTCCCTCCTTCTTGGCTACCTCAGCTATCTTCTCAGCTATCAGTGGCCTAGCCAGGGCCGTGCCTAGGGGATACTTGTCCTCGTACAACGCGTTAGCCTTAACTGCCTTACTGATATAGTTCTCCGCGAACTCCTTGACAGCGTTGATAGTGTAGTGCTTTACTGCACCGAGCTTATAGGCCCGCTCCTCGACACCAGCTAGGTCATCCTCTTGGCCTACATCAACCGTGACCGTTATGACCTCGTATCCTTTCTCCTTGAGCAGTAGGAGAATAGCTGATGTATCGAGTCCACCCGAGTACGCGAGTACAACCCTCATTACAAGCCCTGGGCGGAGCGGCTACAACACGATATGTTAAAGCAAGCGACTCGTCCAGCGCTCTGGGTGTTAATAAATAGTGATAAATGGGTCTCTGCGCGCCAGGTGTGGCGGGGGCGTTATCGTGGAGCAGCGTCTCTCAGCCATAGTTAGGAGAATAGTAGATACGGACCCGATACTCCAAGAATGCCTTGCTCGTGGTGTGGCGAATTACTCTGAGACCGCTAGGAGGATTAAGCCCCTTGTCGAGAAAGAAGCGGGTACCTCTGCCTCGCTCGAGGCGATAAAGACCGCGCTCATACGCTACGCTCATCGG
>JALVHV010000138.1 GCA_027028845.1 Pyrodictiaceae archaeon
TGGAGATAAGTGATGTGGAGAAGCTTGTGGTGCACCCCGTTGAGCCAGAGCTTTTTACGAGAGCCGTGAAGAGAATAAGCAATATAGGTATTGTCTATGCTCCTAGTAGTCTCCGAGACGTTCTTGAGCCCAGGATAATCTATGCTAGGGAGCTCGTCTACTATAGTGGTGAAGACGAGCTACAAGAGCTACTAGGTAAGCCCCGGGAGAGCAAGGGAATCCTTAGCAAGGTATTAGGCCTTGTGAAAGCCTCGAAGAAAAGCAATGAAATACCCCCGAGGACTATAATGAGGGGGAGGGTAAAGCTCAATGGTAAGCGACTAGTCCTCGTCGCTGATACTTGTACCGTGAACCTGGGTACCAGCTCGTCGAGAAGCGAGCTAGAATATCATTACTCTGTCCGTGCAAGAGACCCTGGGCTTAAAGTAGAGAAGGAGAACAACGGTACTAAAATAACATGCATGCCTAGGAAGCCTCGCTGGGCCGAGCTAGGTATCGGCGCTCCTATCACACCATTAGAGGAGGCCAGCATAGTGCTTGATACAAGTGAGGCAGAGCTCAGCGAGCTAGTTACTAATAGGGCAAAATTGTTCGCTGATACCTCTGAGGCACGGTTCAGCCTCAGACTTGTCGGCGATAACCCTGTAGCTGAGATAGAGGCTGATACATCGGAGCTAGAGGGGCTAGTAAGCGGGGAATGGAGAGGAAGCGCCCTTGTTAGGATAAAAGCCGACACCTCCTCCATAGAGCTGCGGCTGCGCATTCCGAGCGATGCAGCAGTCGCAGTGGCTCCCGAGATGCTCGATACCTCGGAGATAAGCATCACTCTCAATGGTAGCACTGTACCCCTTTTCTACGCTGACCAAGGCTACGACAAGGCAGCTAGGAGGATCCGGCTATTGATAAGCGCTGATACAAGTGAAGTCAGCATAGACATAAGGAGAGCCAAAGAGAGCTAGGGTACCACTATGTGACTAGCGGGGCTTTAATCAGTATTGCTGAGCACTATCTTGGCATGCTTAACTAGGCTCTATTATTTCATTGCGACTGGTGCCTAGGTGGCAGTAGTAATGAGGGGCACTCTGTGCATCCTTTTTCGAGGTGGCCTACGTGTATGCAGCACGTTGCTAGTGGGAGTAGTCTTGTATCCTTCATCTCTATGAGTATATAGTCTCCCACTCTCTTAGCCGTTATCGGGCCTGGTCTTCTCACAAGTCTCTCTAGCTTAACTCTATACTCCTTCCCCTTGTATCTTAGTCTAAGTGTTGCCTCGTAGAGCTCACCTGTTAGCCTTACTTCTTCTACTCTTGCCTCTACCTCTGTACTCATCGTTCTCACCCGGTATAGTGTTTTTGTTTTTCTTGCACTATTTGTGTTAGTTTTCCCGTATCTGTAAAGGGGAATACTTATATCGAGCCGAGCTATCGCCCCGATATATCGGTGCCCGTATGGGTGGTGAAAGAGGGCTACGCCTCATACTACTCCACTTATTGTCCCAGGGTCCTCGCTACGGCTACCAATTATTACAGGAGCTCGAGGATGTGCTGGGTCGGCGTCCTAGCCCGGGGACGCTCTATCCTCTCCTCCGGGGCCTACTTAGAGAAGGGCTCGTTGAGGCAAGGCTCAGTAGTAGGGGAGGGAGAATAGTCAAGATTTACTCGCTTACTGAGAAGGGACGCGGTGTCCTTGAGAGGTCTAGGCGCGAGGTCGAGGATGTTCTTTACTCGCTTCGTGCTCTCCACATGGCACGGGATGCTGGTTTTGACGACGTATTGCGCGAGCTCTGGAGGCTTGTAAAGCTACTCCCTGAGCTTAGTCCCGAGAAGAGGGCAAAGGTTGCTAGGTTTCTCGGCGACCTTGCTAAGAGTATCCTAGAATTCCGTACCAGACTAGGGGAGGCCTAGCACAAGAGTAATTGTATCGTATCATGCCGTAGAATGACCAGTGGCGACATGCTTTGGTGCTGCCTGTTTTTGTCCCGGCCGACAAGAAAACCGAGTAGTATAGTATAGAGCCAGTCAGTACTAGTTACGTTTAAGAACCTACTCCGAAACATTCCTTGTTAACGGGGGTGAACAAGGAGAATATGCAGACACTTGACTATGGATTACTCGGCGTATTAGCTATACTGATAGCTGGGCATATAGGGATATTGTTCAGCGCCGACCTAAACCGGTTCCTAGTAGTGGAGAACATAGTACTAGCAACGCTCTACATAATCGGCGCAATAGGCGTGGCAAAGGGGCTTCGCTGGAGCTACGCGCTTGTAGCCGTGGTAGCGCTCTTCAGTGCTGGCAGGGTCTCCCGCAGCATAGTTGGCTCAGGTGGCGAGATAGGTGAGCTAGCTGTGCAACACATACCGCTCCTAGCGCTAGACCTGGCCGCCGGGCTACTAGCACTCGCAGCCATCTACTAGGCCTACTTAGAGCCTGGACTGAGGACTATGCGCTGCGACCCACTACTCAAGTTGCTCTACAAGTTTTTGCCCCCGAAGGCATACTCCGGGCTAGCCAGTAGGCTCCGAGACAAGCGCCTCGTAATAGACGTTGGGGGCGGGGCAGGCAGCCTCGGGAAAGCCCTCACTGCGCAAGGGGTCCTCGTAGAGTACGTGGTCGTGGACCCGGATGAGTGCCTCCTAGACCTAGCTCCCCGGGCCGCATGGAGTCACTTAGTGCAGGGGGTAGCAGAGCACCTACCCATCCGGCACCGCGTCCCAGGCATAGCCGTGATGCACGACGCGCTGCATCACACAA
>JALVHV010000139.1 GCA_027028845.1 Pyrodictiaceae archaeon
GTCCCCTTGATGAAGTACATCGCCGAACTCTTATGCAGCAAGGCTGGCGCTGGGCAGAGGGTTGTTATACTCACTAGTTATGGCTGGGGAGGAGCTGCTGGTAAGAGGCTCGAGAACATACTGAAGTCCTGTGGCATGAGTGTCCGCTATATCGTTGAGAAGCACGGCTCCATTGATGAGGATGAGCTTGTTGACGCCGTAGAGGCACTGACTATAGAGTAGCGGGGAGGGAAGGGAACAAGGACTAGGGTATTAGTAGGCGTTACTTGGTCTTCTTCTCCTTCCTTTCTTTTCCTAGGAAGTCTAGTAGTGTTGGGCCCCGTGCCTCTCCCTTGCCGAGCAATACTTTCTCGACGAAGTTGTCCCTTACTGGGAGGTAGACTTCCTCGTAGAACTTCTGGGGGTCGCGTAGGACGCTCCTGGGGAACTTGGAGACGTACTCTATGGTCTTCTTCCAGACCTGTTCCCATGGCATGAGCTGCTCGAAGCGGGAGCGTATCTGTCGGTCAAAGTCCTCGGGTCTCTGCTCCTTGCCTCCCATCTCGAAGTAGCCGCTAGGGCCTACCGGCACCTCTTCCTCGAATACCTTGACGAATCTCTTCTCGCTGCTACTCTGCCTCGTCGCTGCTACCCTGGCGTAGCGCCCGCTTGGGCCATAGTACTTTGCCCAGGCGTAGAAAATTGCGCGGTTGAGCCCGAAGCTCTTGGCCTTGTCGAGGTCACCGGTTAGCACGTAGTACCTTGCTGCCTGGAGTAGGGCCATTGTCTCGAAGCGCCCTATCCTCGGCTTCTCCCCGCCACTGGTACTAGTCGCTGCGCTTGTTGTGCCCATTGGCTGCGCTGCCACGACGCTTTTCTTCACGTGTACGCCGCGCCATAGCTGGTAGCGTAGCCCTAGCTTCCGGACAGCCTCCTCTGCGAGTGCATCGGCCTCGCCCATCTCGTAGCGTCTCCAAGCATAGGGGTAGTGCTTCATTGTCTCGGGCCGGGCCCAGTCCAGTGTGAACTCGTCGAGCTTCTCTGGCGGGAAGACCACTGCTACTAGGTCGTGCTCGCGGTGAAGCGAGAGCGGGGCAGTGAATACTCTTTTCACATCCATTATGTTCTCCGCTTTCAGCACGCCACCGCTCTTCTTGGACAACTCTATTATCCGGTGCCTGGTCTCGAGCAAGATGTACTCAACTACCGCGTAGGCAGCGTTGAATGGGTGTATGCGGCGACGGAGATCCTCGGAGAAAGCATTCTCGTTGATATGTATGTGGACTCCCTCGCCGCTCCACAGGAGGTAGACTGAGCGCCTAACACCGTGGGCCTCGAGGGCCTCAATAATCACTCTCGCTGCCTCCAGGGCATAGCTCCACTTCTCGAGAACAGTGTCTATATCCCATGACGGCGTCGTAGCAACTATGTTTCCCGGATCCTCTAGGTCCCTATCAGTCTCCAGCCTTGCATAGATGTTTACTGAGCCATAGATGGTGCGCAGCGAGCCCTTGTACCGGAGGACTATTCTGCGGAGCTCATCCGGGCCGCGGACGCGTAAGGGCCTACCCGGGCCACTATGCCTTATGAATACTTGCTCCCCGGCCCTCTTACCAGCGATAGCCACCCATCTGCCACGCAGCCACTCAGCCATCTCTGCGACTACTTCTCCGCGCAGATAGTGCTTCACCGGGTCAATCATTGCTCCAGCGCCCCCAGGCTAGGTATATTGGTGGATAAGGGGAGCGGTGTAAGAGTACTAGGACATATGAGGAAGGGCCCGCGGGGCGCTGGGTGCTAGGTGCTGTGGCCGGGTTCGACGCGGTAGTGAGGGCCTTGGAGCAGCTAGGGTTCTGGAGGGAGCCAGCAGTACCAGTGATTGGCTGCAGGAGGACGAGTACTTGTTGGAGAATGAGAGGTGATTACTGGCTCGCTGGGCGCTTCGAGAAACACATCGCTGATTGTCTCGCGAGGCGCTGCTTCGGCGTGGGCCTCGGTCTCCGCGACCACCTCGTGGTCTTTCACCGCATCCCCGCGCCCCGAGGCGAGTACGCGGCAGAAGCCTTCGCGCACGCTTCTAGGCTCGGTGTAGTAGAGTACAGCGAGACTAGTGGCTGGCTCCTATACCCTAGTGGTGCTGCTGCTAGCCTCGCCGAGTCCCTTGGAGCAGTGGTAGAGGAGGTCAATGTACGTGGCAGGCTCAAGGGGAAGAAGCTCAGACTAAGGCAATGTCCCCGGCACAGCTGCGCATTGGTAGCGAGCAGTGGCTGGGTCGGGCCAGCGAGCATAGTGGAGAGGAGCCAAGAGATGTGCATCGCTCGTGTCCGGGACATGGCGCCCCGTGGATTCAGACCACTAAGCCCGGCTAGCCTCGAGGACCTTGTTAGGGCTAACGAGGAGGTAACGGGGGCCCTTGCCTCAGAGGCCCGGGAGTTCATCCGGAGAGTCTATGCCCGCTACCAAGCCAGTAGGGGCAAGCTATACGTGGCTTTCAGCGGCGGCGCCGACTCCACCGCATTGCTCGAGCTTGCCCGCGAGGCTGTTGGCCAGGAAAACGTTGTCGCAGTCTACGTTGATACTGGGATGGAGCACCCAGAGACAAGAGCCTACGTGGAGAAAATAGCCTCGATAATAGGCGTTGACCTAGAGATTGTCGGCTCGGGACTAGACCCAGTAGAACTCATAGCCGAGAAAGGGTTCATGACTCGTGACAACCGGTGGTGCACGAGACTCCTAAAGCTCAACCCATTGAGAGAATTCTA
>JALVHV010000140.1 GCA_027028845.1 Pyrodictiaceae archaeon
TGGAGCCGCCGCCGGGATTTGAACCCGGGACCTCCGCCTTACCAGGGCGGCGCTCCAACCAGGCTGAGCTACGGCGGCGCCCCGTGAGGATTGTAGTCCGTCTTAGTCCTGGTTAGTAAGCTTTACTCGAAGCAGTCTCATATACTGCTCTACTTATGACTAGATGTTATTTTCCTCGTGTTACTAGCATTATCGCTATCGTGGCTATTATAGCTGCTATTACGTGTCTTTTTCCTGGTCTCTCTTCTGTATCGTGCTTCATTATCGCTGTGAAGGCGACTGTATGTAGTGGGAAGAGACCTATTAAGACTACCGCGTTAGCCACGTTTAGCTCTGTTAATGAGTAGTAGCGGCTTAGCTGTGCTAGCGCAACGCTTATCGCCGCTGCTATCATATATTTGTGTTCTCTGCTTAGGTGTAGAAGGCTGCTTTGCTGCTTCTTTGCGATGACTAGGAGTGCTGCGAAGGGTAACGCGACTGTATAGGATATCGCTGTGCCTGTTACTGGGTCTCCTCCGTGGTACGCAGCGTATCTCACCATTATTGTCGCGGTTGCGAAGACGAGGCTCGCTGAGAGCGCTGCTACTACTCCTAGGAGGTGATGCTCGCCGTGGAAGGGTTTTCCGCTTGGCCTTGTGGATGCTATGTAGACTGCTATGCTTGATAGCACTACTCCTAGTAGTTGGAGACATGTTAGTTTCTCGCCGAGAAGGGGCCAGGCTAGTAGGGCTGAGAGAGCTGTTACGGGGCTCGTGGCAACAGTTGCTGTTGCTGCGCCTAGGTTCGCTACGGCTATGTAGAAGAGGAGCCTACCAGCAACGAAGTTTAGTAGCCCTGCGATAATGTATGCTGCTAGAGCGCTCAGCCCCATAGACAGGGATCTTGTAGCTAGCACTGCTAGCCAGAGTATCGGGGTGCCCACTAGGAGGCTTATCATCAAGTTCACGTAGGGGGATAGGCGCCGAGATGCTGCTCGAACAAGGCTATCACTTAGACCAAATAATAAACCTGCACCGAAAGCCGCTAGGTATCCTGCCTCGCTCACGGCTTTTCTTTTCCCTTGTGCCTAGCCCTTGCCCCGCCCCAGGGTGTAAGATTTCTTGCTCAAAACAATATAGCGCTGGGTATGGGCCCTGTGTCCAGGTTGCAGGAGCGGCAAAGAATTCATGGGTGTAGCTTGATGAGCGCCATTGTTGATGTGAAGGCTCTCTCTGAGAAGCTTGGCTACCCGGTGGAGATTGTCTCGGAGGGTTCTGTGGAAATAGTCGTGCCCAGTATGGAGAAGTATAAGCGTAGAGACGGTGTATACGAGCCTGCGTGGGCCCCTGTATTCTATAACCCGCGTATGGCGCTTAACCGTGACCTATCTGTGTTATTCTTGTTAGCTTACTCCGAGCTACGCGGACTCAATGAGCTAGTCGTCTTTGAGCCTCTGACGGGGAGCGGGGTCAGGGCTGTTCGCTATGCTGCTGAGACCGGTGCATATGTCTATGCAGCTGATATTAGCCCTGCTGCTGCAAGACTTGCAGCGCTTAATGCACGGATAAACCGCGTCGAGGAACGAGTTAGGATAGAGGTCGCCGACGCTAACGAGGCTATGCATCGCTTGGCAAGACGTGGTATAAGGCCAACGCTGATAGACATAGATCCCTTTGGCTCGCCGCTACCGTTCCTCGACTCAGCTATAGAGTCTCTCGGCGTAGGTGGAGTACTGGCCATTACTGCTACTGATACTGCGCCGCTATCTGGTACACATCCGCGGGCACTTAGGCGCAAATACGATGTAGTCCCGGGGAGAACTGCTTGGGAGAAGGAGCAAGCTGTGAGGATACTCGCTGGCTACATCGTTAGGAGAGCTGCGGCCCACGAGTATGGTGCTAGAATACTATTGGCCTATTATAGTGATTATTATGTAAGGGTTTATGCCGAGCTACGAAGAGGAGCCCGGAGAGCCGACGAGGCTCTTGAGCAGCTAAGCTATGGTATCTACTGCCCTATTTGCAACTTCACGGGGTACATCAATTACCCCGAGCCTCGTTGTCCCCACTGCGGGGCGAGGCCAGTAATAGTTGGCCCCCTGTATAGGGGCAAGCTGTGCGACGAAGAACTAGTCGAGGCCATGGTGAAGAGAATAGATGGAATGAAGCTAGCTGAGGGTAAGCGCGCTATGAAGCTACTAAGTCAATTACGCAGTGAATGCAGTATAGAGAAACCCTACTATCGCCTTGATAAGATATGTAGTATGCTTCATCTAAGCATGCCGAGAGTAGAGGATGTTGTCAAGGAGCTAAATAGGCTTGGCTATAGGGCGGCTCGTACACACTTTGACCCTAGAGGATTTAAGACCGATGCCCCCCACATTATTGCAATAGACACCGTATATCAACTAGCACTGAAGAGGATGATGGCTGTAAAGAGCTGAACTATTCTCCTTGACTGGAGGAATTATGGCCTACTACTCAGCCATTAGCTGCTTTATGGTTCTTATCTTGCTATTAATCCATGAAGCAAGGATAGGGCATGTAGAGGGATCGTAGAAGCCTCCATTATGGCACTTGTCTAGGTTTCTGCACGTAAAGCACGGAATCTCGATAGCGTTACCTATCCTTATACTTATCTTTGGTTTTTTCTTAACCTGCTTTGCTAGGAAAAGCTTGTATGTCCTCCTACCATTATGCACTGTTGGTTCTCTAACAATAAGGCCCTTTTTGAG
>JALVHV010000141.1 GCA_027028845.1 Pyrodictiaceae archaeon
TCCTCCTTTTTTAACTCGGGCTTTTGCTCCACCATTCGGTACCGCCCACTCTAAGACCTCCGTGTAGTATTGGTGTTGCTTCCTCTTAATTAGTGTTTGTATCCCACTATAAATAAACTATTATCATGAAAGATTTGAATAAATCGATTATAACAATTATAACGCGTTAAGAAGTGGGAAATTCTTCGCGATTTAAAGAGAAGAGGTGATGGGCCCGCCGGGATTCGAACCCGGGACCACGGGGTCCCGAGTCGGGCTCAGCCCGCGCCACGTGCGGGGCTGAGTACCCCGCATCCTACCAAGCTAGACGACGGGCCCACTCAGCCATGTATGTTGTATGTGTTAGGTTCCCGGTCTAGGGTTTTTCTCTCTTATCTCCCTGGGAGTTGCCATTGATAAGGGTATTGGTAAGGGTTTTGCCAAGACCTGGGGTAGTGCGGCGTTATTGGTATAGGGGCAGTATGCTTATAGAGGCTTGTGTACTGTCGCGGTGGTGGGGGTTTCCAGGAGATGCCGGTGGAGCTTAGGAGCGAGGACGAGTTCTTAAAGGTGCTAGAGCGGGCGTCGGAGTGTAGAGTTAAGCTGGGCTATAGGCGGGTTGAGACAGAGGAGGGTCGTAGAAGGATACGTGTATTGAAGGTTAAGGCGAGGACTCCTCGTTATCTATACACCTTGGTATTCGAGGATGTTGACAAGGGTATTGAGTTTGTTAAGAGTATTCGGGACAAGTGCAGTAACCTGGTTGTTCTCGACAAGGAGGTTGAGGAACGGCTAGGCTAGCTACGCTCGGGCCCTGTTACGGGGATTTTTGCGTCGCGGAGAATTAAACATAACCTGGTTCTCATATATACGTATTACTGGGACCCCTAGTGTCCCTAGCACAGATGGTTGTTCTCAACGATAATGCTGGCTCTATCGGGTTATTGAATGAATGGGGGTGGAGTCTCTACATAGAGGCTAAGGGGCACCGGGTACTATTTGACGCTGATACCTCCCCGACGGTTATTGATAGGAATTCTAGGATCCTGGGCGTTGATCTCGGTGAACTGGACTTCGCCGTCCTTAGCCATCATCACGGAGACCATTATGGCGGGTTTAGCGCTGTCGCCGCGAGGCACCCAGGGCTACGAGTCTACGTGCCTCCAGGCGATCTTAGCTGGGCCCGTGGACTCCCACTCGACCTAGTCGTAGCCGAGGAGCCGCTGGAGGTTGCGCCTGGGTTCTGGCTGAGCGGGCCCCTTGAGGCCTGGAGCGGTTTCTATGAGCAAGCGCTGGGTTTCGAGACGGCTGGCTGGCTAGTAGTGGTTGTTGGGTGCAGCCATCCCGGTGTCGATCGCCTAACATGGCGCTTGCACGAGATAACCGGGTTACCAGTGCTACTCGTCATAGGCGGGTTCCACGAGCCCTCTCCTCGGCAGCTCGATAACTTGGCTAGGATAGCTAGGTATATTTGCCCGATGCACTGTAGTGGTTGGCAAGCTAAGAGATACGTTGCCAAGAACTACCCCGACAAGTACTGCGAGGCAAAGACGGGGACACGGATAACAATAACTAAGAGTCTATCAATAGTAACGGAACATTTCCCCTACTAGTGTTGCCCTTCTCTATTTTTCTCCAAGAGTGCTCTTGCCTCTTCAATAGCGGCCCTAGCAGCCCTGCATTCGCCTCTGAATTCCCCGTCGCATAGTCTATTTAGTGCATATCTTATTGCCTGTAGAGCCTCTCTAGCTGGTAATGGGTTCCCATCTAGATAGCTTCGCCAAATATCTGCAAGTACCGGGTCTGCTCTCTGTAGAGCCTCGTATACTGCTTGCTTAGCCCAGGGTCCTTTGTAGCCATTGCTAAGAAGCACTAGCTTCGCTACCTCGCCAGCGAGAATAGGTAATAGGGACGGATTCTTTTCAGCGAACTCCACGACTCTTCTCGAGAGGCGCTTAAGTGCTTGTCTTATTGCATCCTCTAGAGAGGGCGCTGGGAGCAGTGTATGAAGTTTCTCGCCTAATACAAGTACGCTGTTTTGCTCAAAGTCCTCCCTATACAGTGTTAGAAACTTGTAATCGCAGAGCACTGAGCTGCTCTCTATCTCGCTTCTAAGACACCATGCTAGGTCGATACCTCTTCTCGGCTCCCTGACGCCGCAGACGCGTAGCGCTAACCCGGTAATGTCTCCTAACACATGGTTTATATGAGTAATATCGTCTTTGCACGCATCATCAACAATATAGAATAAGTCTATGTCACTTATATCGCTATCATAGTCACCTCTAACTATTGAGCCATAGAGAACGAGTTCCATGAGACAATGTTCCAGTAATGTGCCCTTTATTCCTTTGCGAATATTGCTTACTAAACACTCTAGGATAGGCATCTAAAGCAACCCTACTCTTCCCAGTGTGACAGCCACTGTTCACTCAATAGTATTCCTTTGATTCGCGATAAAAACACTTTTAGTTAAAAACGTGGCACAGCGTATAGCTATGAAGCTGATAGCGTATTTTACAACAACCTTGTTGAGAGCAATGTATGTGACTTCTTAATAAGAGGAAGGCCCGCAGATATGGAGCCGCCGCCGGGATTTGAACCCGGGACCTCCGCCTTACCAGGGCGGCGCTCCAACCAGGCTGAGCTACGGCGGCGCCCCGTGAGGATTGTAGTCCGTCTTAGTCCTGGTTAGTAAGCTTTACT
>JALVHV010000142.1 GCA_027028845.1 Pyrodictiaceae archaeon
TACTATACTCCTATGGGGGCTCTGCAGCACTCGTAGCCCTACTACTAGAGTACTCTGAGAGGATAGAGGTGTAAACCGTGCTCATACGTACACTCGGCGTAGTGTTACTAGTTGCTGGAATAGCCTCGATCGTAGCCATAGCGGTGCCGAGCATAACTGGGACACCCTTTGGTTCAAGTATAAGTACAGGGGGCCAATTATCGATTAGCAAAGACGGGGTATACCTCACGTCCTCTATGTGTACCTCGCTGCCCTACAGCGAGGCTTATCAAACATACCTAGCAATAAGGCTAGTGAGTCATACTATATCGCCGTGGATGATTAAGATAAGGAACCCTGCGGCAATAAGACTACACGTATACATAGCTCCGGGATGCCGGTCTCCTCAGCCACCGCCACCAAGGGTAGAGTCTTTCCGCGAGATAGACTACGCGATAAGGCTCTCACTTATGTCGCAGACAGCGTCAAAGACCAGTATACTAGTCTATCATAATCTGCCCTGGAGAGCGAGCATCGATGTAACTAGACTAGGCGGCAGGAGCGTGACAATAGTGGTTGTCTACTATTTGCCAGCGAGCTCCTTCGACGTAATCGGCTACGGCAACACCATACCGGGTACACAGGCTCTACAACAAGCACTCCAAACTAGTCTCGTATACAGTACTCCGCTAGGAAGAGGGGTAAGCTCCCTAGAGATAACCATAAGGACTGCTATGAAGCCGAGGATAACTATACTCTCATTCACTAGAGCATTATCTATCATCGTTGCTGGTTTACTGGTTATAGCTGTTGATGCTGGGCTCCACCCCGAGTATTATCGTGGGAAATGGAGCGTGTTTAAGAGATTGGCTGAGGCACTGGGGCTCTCTAGGAAGGAACAGGGATACTGAAGCTATACTGTTAGTCCTAGTTCGCGGTGCCACAGTATAGCGCAAATTGCTAGGAGCAGCGCGGTGGCTGCGTAGAGGTAGGGGCTTAGTTGTTTCTCCTTTGTTATCCTTATTGTTAGCTTCGCCGACACGGTGACTTTCATTAGGGTCTTTGTGGCCTGGTTTGCTATCTCCTCGAATACCTTGACTAGCTCCGTTGCTTCGGCTGCTGTGTAGCTCTTGCCGTGGCCGAGTTTTGCCATGTACTCTGTCTCTCTTCTCCCCTCGGGGCTCTTGCCTATAAACACTGTGTATATCTTCACGCCTATTGCTGCTAGGCGCTTGAGTACCTCGCGGTACTGCTCTCTATCGGCTGGGAGCCCATCGGTCGCGAACACTATTATTGCTGTCTGGTTGAAGTGACGGTATAGGCTTAGCCAGCTATACGCTGTCATGAGGGGATAAGTGTACATCGTGCCACCGCCTGCTCTGAGCTCCTTTATCGCCCGGAGTATCTCTGAGACGTTGTCGGTTGGCGGTATAGCGAGCTTGACTACGTGGCTAAACGATATGAGCCCGATGTCCACGGTCTTGTTAAGGCTAGCTATCTTCTCTACGAGCCTCTCTATGGCTTGCTTCGCCGCCTCTATCTTCCAGCCGCTCATACTCCCCGAGGTATCTATTATTATGACAAGAGCTGGCCTAGGCGGTACTCTTAGCTGAGTCGCTGCCTGTTTCTCAACAATCTTAGTCACAGTATAACTAACAGTTGGTGAAGCCACTGCTAGCGAGAAAACGAGGGCTATGAGGAGCTCTAGGGCTAGTATGCTGCGGCGACGCGTATAGGGTCTGTCCTCAACGAACCTTGCCAAGGGGTGTGTGAAGCTGTTTCTCTCGTAGTACCTCTTACTCGGCCTCCTAACAAGTAGCACAACTGAGACAAGTAGAGCAAACACTATAATGCCTGCGACGGGCTCCGCTAGCTTTATACCAGTCACGTTCATGGTTCGTAGCCCTCTCTAAGTCTCAACGACTAGTCTTAAAGCAAGGATGAGTGCTGCAGCTAGGCCGATGAGCCACGAGATGTTCTTCTCTCCCACGGGGAGCCAGACACTAGTTATACCTGCTAGGCGGAGCGCTTCCAGCCTCGTACTCCTTGCAGCCTCTTCTACGAGGCTATTGAGCGCTCGGTAGCTTAGCTCGTTTAGCTGGTAAACCCTTACTCCATGCTCCTCTAGTTTTGCTGCGAGACTCGCTCCCCGAGGATCGTTGCCGACTATGACGAATATCACTGGTATCTTCTCCCTCCTTAGCTCCTCCGCGACCCTTACTGGGTTAGCGCCATAGTTCCAGCCACCATCGGTGACGACTAGTACTGCGCCAGGCATCCCCGATGCCTTCACATAGCTAGCTGCCGCCGCCACTGCGTCGCCTATGGCTGAGTATCGCTCACCAGCACTTATGCCGCTCAGGACCCGAGTAACGTTGCTAGGCGTGCCCTCGTATACTAGTCTAGTAGTATTGGAGAAGACTAGGAGGACTAGCTTGGCACGGCCTATGCGCTTTGCTAGGCTCGCTACGAAGTCCTTGGCCATATCTATGCGCTTTAATCCACCATCCCTATAGTTCATGCTCTTAGATACGTCCAGGGATACAACGAGGCTAATAGGAATCTTCTCCACTGTGCTAAGCGACGCGTTCTCGATACCAACCTCTTTGTAATAGCGGATAACGGGGCTACTAGCCGCTAGGGAGAGCAGCAGTATAGAGAGCACTAAGAACAGTGGGACGCGGGGAGGCCTACCCCTAGGGCCAAGGCTCTGAGCAAGTACCTGGTAGACTCTACGCGCCCTCCTCCAGAGAAACAGAGGAACCAATACCAGGAGGGAGAGAAGGAGCATATAGGGATAAGCAAGGCTTACCCCAAGCCCGTGGATACCGAGCCACGGCAACGGCAACGCTAGCACCCACTAGTACTCCGTACTAGTCATCGCTACTAGGCTCCCCGTAGCCAGCACCGCTTCCTCCCCGTCCTCCTTCCCCGGACCCGGCACTACTTGTTCCGCTCCCGGAGCCTGCTCCAGGCTTGTTGCACTGAGCCTGGCCCTTCATTAGGGATAGTATGTGGCTTATTGCCTCGGCTTCCTCGTAGCCGAGGGGGCCAGCATTCCCGGGGTTAAGCTTTGAGATACTGCTTGCTAGCCCCTGTAGCCTGCTTGGGCTCGGCTTCCGTCCTTGGCAGAGCTTCTCTATTGTGTCCCGATACGATTTGACTATGTTGTAGAGCTTTTCTAGCTCCTTTATCGTCTTCGCTGCAGCTGCGACGCTTGCTGTAAGGTTCTCCGCTATCTCCTCGTGAACCGGAGAAAGCAAGTAGGACTCATTGAGAGATACTAGGAGGCTCAGTGCCTCCAGGAGCGTCTTATCTGCCTCTAGCAACTTGGCTCGTGCCTTCCCATAGAGCTCTAGGTACTTGTCTACCTTGCACTCTTTGAGAGCTATTAGGGCTTTCCGCGCCTCCAACAAGCCCTCATAGAGACGAGGAGTGGCTACCAACGTGTACGAGGACGCGTTGGCTAGGTCGGCGTAGGCCAGCATCGCTTTCTTGAGGAACCCGGCGAGCCCCGTATCCGGGGTATTTGCTGCGCGCCTAGCCAGCGCCTCGGAGACATTCCTAGCAGCCACCGAGTCCATTGCCAGGCTCTCGGCATCAGGCTTATCGAGTACCAGGGCCTTGTTTAGCTCAACTAGGCTCTCATTAGCATAGATAGCTGCCTTAACCATTAGCTCGCTTGGGCTCAGCTCCTTGCTCCTAGCCTCTCTGTGAGGAAGGAAAGTAACTAGGAACGGCGAGGAGAGCAAAGCCAGTATAGCTGCCCAGAGCAGTACGCGGCGCCATTGATGCCTCCTGGTCAAGGAGCCTCGGGCCTCCCTCTAACCCGTATATATAGTGGGCAGAGAGCCTTATACCATTATTGCGAGGGAGGCACAGGATTATTATAGTTCTCTTAGCATTGTACCCGCCAAGTGGGTGCAACCCGTAATGAGCTATACACGGATACTCGTCGGGTACGACGGGAGCGAGGCATCAAAGAAGGCTGTTATGAAGGCGGTTAGCCTAGCTAGGAGCCTCGGAGCAAAAGTAACAGTTGCAACAGTGCTGCCCCCGCCAGTAGTGTTCCTGGGCGAGCTCATGGTCCCCGAGACCGTTGATATAAAGAGCTTAGAGGAGCCAGCTAAGAAGGAGCTAGAGAAACTAGTCACCGAGATAAAGGAGACTAACGGAGTAGAAGCCGACTATGCTATACTCATGGGCGACCCTGCCGAGGAGCTAGTAAGCTACGCCGAGGAGAACAACTACGACCTAATAGTCGTTGGTAGACGTGGCAGGGGTGGACTTGAGAGACTCATACTTGGAAGCGTCTCCAGCAAAGTAGTATCAATAAGCAAGAATGTTGACGTACTAGTCGTCGAGACAAGGAAGGAGGCAAAATAACCTCGTAGCCTCTCTACGCATAAGCAAGTCATATTGTTTTGGCCCTCCTTTACACGGAACAAGAACAGTTAACCCTAGCACTAATCCAGCGAGACGCGACTAGTCACCGACATAGCCGCTATTTTAGTTACCCAGTTATCCTCCGATAAAGGGGGATATAGAGGCTGAAGAGCATAGAGTAGGGCACTGATGCGGGATGATAGGGCGTTGGGCCAGCGCCTCTGCGAGAGGAGCGCCCTACTCCTTGTAGGGGCTAGGGCTAGGCAGGAGGCTCCACCAGTAGTGCCTGCCAGTGCTATTGGTGCTTGGCACTGGTGCAGGCTCAAGGCCTGGCACAACACTAGTCTCTTCAACACTGGGTGGCTCTCTCTGGACTCTCTGAGCCAGGAGGAGCTTGAGGGGCTTCTCTACCTATGGGTCAGCGAGCTGTGGAAGAGGGGCCGGGAGCGCATAATTACTGGTAGGCTCATTCATGGCGACTCCCTTGACGAGGCCATAGGGGAGGCAGTTACAGGGCCCAGGCTAGCTGAAACCCTGCTACGAGGCGGCGTAGAGACCCTCATAGAGCTTATCGAGAAAGGTGTATTGGACAAGGGGCTAATAAGGCCAGAGGAGTACGAGGAGCAGCTAAGAAGGTACCTAGGAGCCAGCGATATTGTTGAGTACTTTAGGCGTGAGGATTGGCCGATGATTGCTCGTAGGCCTCGCGGAGAAGACTTCATGGTTATAGGTGTCCCCGACGATATATCCTATGGTCGTGGAGGACTCAGGGTAGTTGAGTTAAAGACATCCTCTAAGCCCTGGCTCGTCAAGAAGCACTCGAGGGGCTATCTCGCTGCTAAGACCCAGCTAGCCACCTATGCATGGATACTAGTCGATAAATGGCCCGTTGAGGAGGCAATCCTCGTCTATAAGGATGTTACTGGCCGTACCTTTCTACGCGAGCGCTTCGCACCAGAGGATCTAGCTGAGTGGTTTGAGGCCGAGATACTACCTAGCATAGTTGCTCGGCTTGCCTCCAAAGAGCCGCCAGAGCCGAGCGAGAGGCCACCGTGCAAGACGTGCGAGTACGGGATAGAGGCCTAGGCGTACTTACAGAGACCCGGTTCCTTATGGCATAGCCTCATTCTTAGACCTGTTATAGCCTTGTTAAGCCCATAACACATCACTATTAGTGATAGGAAATAGAGCAGAGAAGCTAACTTGGATAAGACTGGCACTAGGCTCAGTAACCCGCTTATAGCGAGCCCGTTACCAGCTAGGCTGAGCGCTGATTCATTAACTACCTCGTTTATCTTTGTAAGCGCGAGCCCTAGAGCTATGAGACTAAGCCCATTGAGTAACGCCAGTATAATAGAACCAGTTTGGCCGAATAGCGACACAGCTTCTCCACGGTGAAATAGTACGTATGCCAGGTATAGTAACGATAAGAGACCATTGGCAAGCACAACTACTCCGGCCTCGAAGCAGCCACAGCTGGTCAAGAAGCTATTATCTACTCGCCGCAAACCAACAAAGAACCCAACATTAACTAAGGCCATGAACCCAGCTGCGACGAATATAGCATAGGCTACGCCTTGTACATTATTGCTTGGTGCAAGGAGGATTACGGATACGATAAGCCCGAATATGATGCCGAGGGCGAGGAGGCTGGAATAGTAAATAGTAGTTAATCCTTTCAGTAACAATACCGCGTCTCCAACCAAGTAGTCTATCAGAGAAGCATCTCGCTGCCCCAAGGAAGACCCCGGCCCCCTGCTAAGCTAAGGAGAGGTGCTATTGCTTATAGCTTGGTGTAGATGCCATCTACACCGCTCCCTACAAGGCCCCAAATAGTTCTGGGCACGGGTTCTTAGCGAGCCTGGGTACTAATGCAATGTTAATGAGTACGGGAAGGGGGAGCAGAGAGCGGGGTGCTGAGGGAGCCGTGGCAAGCAATGCATTGGAGAGGGCTAGGGAGTTGCTGCGAGGCGCTGCTAGGATACATGTTGTCAGCCACGTTGATCTCGATGGTTTGTCTAGCGCGGCTATAATCATGCGATGGGCCCGGAGAGGGGGCAAGGAGGTTTCTCATAGCGTTGCTGGCGTTAGGGGGCTTTATACTATGGTTAAGCGTGCTCTCCAAGAGGCTGCTGGGAAGCCTGGCACCGTCGTGGTTGTTGCTGATCTTTCTCCCCGGACACGGGGCGATGCTGAAGCCATAGCTGCGCTCGCTAGGTATGCTCGTGGAGTTGTGTGGCTTGATCACCATGTCTGGGACTCTAGCGCCAAGGAGCCTCTCGAGGAGAAAGATGTAATCATAGTGCATGACAGGGGGAGTGTTACTGCTGAGATAGCTTGTCGCCTCATTGATTGCTGGGGCGACGAGGTTTCCCGGAAGCTTGTCGAGATAGCCCGAGCCGATGACTCTTGCAGCGATGACCCCTATGGCTTAGCTGATAAGTGGAGACTAGTGCTACGCCACCTTGACTGGGCCGGTCTTCGTAGGGCCGCTGAGAGCCTCTCCCGGGGAGAGCTGTGGCCCAGCTGGGCTAACGAGATCTACGAAAAAGAGGCAAAGAGCTATTATCGCGAAATAAGGGAGAAGACCAGCGTCGTTATCGAGAGATTTAATGGCGTAAGGGTAGCCGTCGTTACTCCGCCGCCGCGCGCCAGTGCATGCGATGTGCAGCGGCTAGGCCTTACACCGGGCCCCGGCGAGGCCGATGTAGTCGTTATTCTCTATCCGCGTGGATTAAGCATCAAGACATGGGGTAAGCTCCGGGCTGACTGCATAGCCTCTAGGCTAGGCGGGGGAGGCCATAGCAACGTTGCCGGAGCCCCCAGGCCATCAACAACCATGGGGGCTGCGCAGATAGCCCGAATGGTTGCTAACGCTGCTGCCGAGTGCCTCTCCGGAAACGGCTCTGACGACGATAGACAAGGTAGCCAGCAATAATTATCAATACCACTACGACTGAGTATGCTACTAAGATGCTTACTGGGCTTATGAAGCTATTCTCGAGCAACACGTGTCTTCCTCCGCTCTAGCTCCCTGACCCTAGTCAAGGGCCTTGGCCTCTACTAGGTACTCTATGTTTAGCTCGGTTGCTGGGTCGAAGAGCATTATCTTGTCAAGGGGCACTACTATGTAGAGTGTCTCGCCGCTACTAGGTCTCTCCTCTGGCGAGGTCAACACCTTCACGGGGGTACCCGCTACTACTAGGGTGACAAGAGTCTCTCTGCCAAGCGGCTCTACTGCGTATACCTCTCCACGTAAACTCAGCTTATCGGGGGCAGGTTCATGTGATAGCTTTGAGTGCTCAGGCCTAAAAGCAACTATGACTTCCTCTAGGCCTGCCTCGTTTATTACCTTAGCGTGCTTCTCGGGCAGGGGGAACGAGGAGCCAGCTAC
>JALVHV010000143.1 GCA_027028845.1 Pyrodictiaceae archaeon
GACGCCGTAGGGCACCTAGACGTCCCCTCTAGAAGGGGTTGAGCCCTTAGCCTTAATCCAGCTTCTCTTGCATCCTACAAGCTCTCTCAAGGGCTAGGGGCTACAGAGAGGTGCTAGCTATGGCGCTCCCAGGATACTTGTTATCGCGTGCAGTGCCTTCTGCAAGGGCTGAACAGGTTCAACCGGCTGGTATAGATCTCCGCGTAGATGAAGTACATGTCTTTGCAGATGAGGGTGTCCTCGGTATAAGAGACCGCATATTGCCACGTACCAAGGCCTTAGAGCCTAGAGGTGGTTGGTGGCTCTTAGGGAGAGGCTTCTACAAGATAGTATTTAAGGATATTGTTGAGGTACCCTCGACAGCTATAGGGCTGTGTTTGCCTAGAAGCTCCCTCCTACGAATGGGTGCTCATCTATCATGTGGATTCTGGGATCCCGGGTACCGTGGCCGTGGAGAGGCACTCTTAGTCATTGGAAACGATAAAGGAATAAGACTTGAGCGAGGAGCAAGAGTGGCCCAGCTAGTACTTGTCCGCGTTGAGCCGTCCTCGCCTAGCGTATACTCGGGCTTGTATCAGGGAGAAAGGGTAGGCTCAGCGCCGCGCTGATAGAGCTGCTTTTATAACTGAATCCTTAGACTGGGAGGCGTGGGTGCGCAAGATGAGCACTGAGAGGCTAGAGGAGCTAGCATCGGTTCTTGGCACGGTTGCTCAGAGGATAAGAGGCGCTATAAAGCCAGCAGAGTCGTTGCTCGAGAGCAGAGCAAACACGGTATTAAGCAGTTTGTCCGATAGCCTTGAGTCGTTATCGACTGCTCTTAGGCGGCTAAAGTGCATAGCTGACGAAAAGAAACCAGAAGGAAGAATAAAGGCGCTATGTACTACCTGGAGAGTATACGAGCACAACAGCGGGTTCTTCGTTGTGCGCGTGAAGCCAGAGACAGTGATATCTCTTCGCGACGGAAAGGTATTCTTTCACCGAGGACACGTAAGGGTAGAGATAAGTGGTACAGACATAAAGCTATGTAGGTGGAATTACTGCAAAGAGTTTAGTGCTTTAGATAGAAAGGCTATCATAGAGAACCTGCCCCAGCTCATATACCTTCTCAGACACGTATCTAACGCTATAAGGAAAACATATGAGGCTATAACACTCTGTGCAAGGAGGGAAGCACCAACCTGTGCAAGGATATAGCGCCAACAGATTCCTGGATAGTTAGGCTACACGGCATCATAGGTTTTGTAAAAGGCTGTTTTCACCCGCTGCCCGGCTTCTTCTTCGTACCAAGAGTGATCTCCGGGAAAAAAGTACACAAGCCGATCATAGCTAATCACTCGGATCAAGGTCTTAATCTGGTTAGGCATCCTTGCCTGGGTGGGAGAAGAGCATTTATAGTTCATCCGGCCAATGCTAGGCTATTGTCACCTATTATGGCTGCAAAAAACTTGAAGAATATGTGCTCTTCAAAGCTTTGTAAAGCTGCTCTCGATTTCTTGGAGTACTTGTCAGCTGAAGGAGAGGACCTAGTAGGTGTAACCGGGAGCTTAGCCTATGACCCAGGGAACGCGGAGGACATAGACCTCGTGGCCTACGGGCCGCGTATAGAGCGTGTCTATAAAGCGCTCCGCGACCTGAGGAAGGATGGTATTACTCTTCCTTTCCGTGGCAGGGGGCATGCGTGGAGTGACAGCGATTACTACTTAAACAATGTTATAGCTAGTCAGCGCCTACTTTTTGGCAGATATAAGGGGTTTGAGTATAATGTGCGCCTAGTATATTGCACTAAGCCTGCACGTTGTACACCTATTAAGGTTCTTGGAGAAGCTGTGATTGAGGCTGATATCGTTTCTTCGATTAGTTTTTCTACCCCAGCTTTCTACTTGATGAGAATAAGGAAAGTTCTCGGCACAGATGTAGCGCTGCCTACTAGGCTGGAGTATATACAAATGATGACGTTTAGGCTGAGATACATGGAGATACCTACAGGTTCTAGAGTCACGGTTAAGGGCGAAATAGAGTCCCTGGAAGGCGTGCTTAGGATAGTACCAGATCATGCCGGCTTTGTGCACATATTGTCTCCACCGTAGGGTTGCATCAACCGGGCATGTTGAGGCATGATACTGATTTTAGTCTCTACTATCTATGCAGTTCCGCGGAGGCGAGGGAAGTCTACATGAGGCCAAAAATTTTCATTACTCGCAGGCTCCCAGGGCCATGTTTCGAGAGAATGCTCGAGGAATTCGATGCAGAAGTGTGGCCTGAGTGGAGGCATCCTCCACATGATGTTCTAGTAGAAAAAGCTAGAGTTGTTGATGGCATTGTCTCCTTGTTAACAGATAAAGTAGATTGCGAAGTTATTGAGGAGGGTGCGAAGAACAAGTTGCGAATAGTGGCCCAGTATGCTGTAGGTTATGATAATATTGATGTTGAATGCGCCACTAAACATGGCGTGTACGTTACCAATACGCCTGATGTATTAACAGAAGCTGTTGCCGAGCTTACCTGGGGCCTTATCCTTGCTGCGGCTCGCAATATTGTGAAAGCAGACTCCTATGTTAGGTCAGGTGAGTGGAAGAGAAGCGGCACAGGCTGGCACCCGGAACTCATGTTGGGATACGAGCTTCGCGGAAAAACATTGGGGATTATCGGCTTCGGTAGAATAGGGAGAGCCGTTGCCGGGATAGGAGCTAAAGGCTTCGGTATGCGGGTCCTCTACTATAGCCGCTCAAGGGCACCAAGAGATGTTGAAAAAGAGTTGAACGCAGAGTATGTCCCTCTCTATGTGCTTCTAAGAGAATCCGATATAGTGTCAATTCACGTACCTCTTACGCCTGAGACTAGGTACATGATCCGAGAACCAGAGCTAAGGCTGATGAAGCCAACAGCGATACTGGTTAACACTGCCAGAGGAGCAGTAGTAGATACCAGTGCACTAGTCAAGGCATTAAAAGAGGGCTGGATAGCTGCTGCAGCTCTTGATGTCTTCGAGGAAGAGCCTCTACCACCAGATCATCCACTAATAAGGCTTCCTAATGTTGTACTAGCTCCACATATTGGCAGCGCCACTCATAGGGCCCGAGAGGCAATGGCATGTGCCGTGCTAGAGAACCTCGTAGCGTTCAAGAGGGGAAGGATTCCACCTAACCTTGTCAACAAGGATGTAGTGAAGAGAGCTAAGCCTGGTTTTATCTAATCTTAACCCCGTTTTTAGAATCAGAATCTTTGCCTTCCATATCGAGTAAGTTACATGGATAAAAGGAGAGAAGATGAATTATTTTTGGATAAAAAAGATTAAATATTGTGGTAGGCTTAGAGCCAGCCTCGTAGCTTCATTGCCTCTATTACGCGCTTGACTGCGAGTGCGTAGGCTGCGTCGCGCATTGTGTGCTTCTTGGGGTCTAGTTCTTTGTGCCAGAACTCCCATACTTCTACAGCGTTGTGTGCCATTTTCTCTTCGAGGCGGCGCTTTGCTTCCTCCTCGCTTATATAGCCGCCCATTCTGTTGTTCATCCACTCTATGTGGCTCATTATTACGCCGCCAGCGTTTGCTAGTATGTCTGGTACTATTACTACGCCCTTCTTTGTTGATAGGTACACGTCTGCTTCTGCTGTTGTTGGGCCATTTGCTGCCTCCACGATTAGCTTTGCCTTTATCTTGTCCATGTTTTGCTCTGTTATCACGTCCTCTATTGCTGCTGGTACTAGTACGTCTACGTCGAGTTCTAGTAGCTCCTCGTTAGTTATCTTCTTCTCTGCCTTGTCGTAGTTAATCACACTGCCTGTCTTCTTCTTGACCTCGAGTACTTCGTCTGGGTTTAGTCCCTTGCTGCTATAGATACCGCCCTTACTGTCGCTCACAGCTACTATTATCGCGCCCATTTCGTGTAGGAACTTAGCGGCGTAGTAGCCAGCGTTACCATAGCCCTGTACTGCTACTTTTTTGCCCTCAATGCCTCCCCATAGCTTCTTTGCTATCTCTCTAGCCGCTACTGCTGTACCGAAACCAGTTGCAATGATTCTTGTCTCCATGCCGCCTAGTATCTTTGGCTTACCAGTTATCATTGCGAATGCGTTGTCGCCGGTTAGCTTGTAGTACTCGTCCATCATCCAGGCCATTATCTGTGGGTTCGTGTACACGTCGGGAGCGGGTATGTCCTTGTCGGGGCCTATGTACTTGTATATTCCTCTTATGAAGCCCCGTGAAAGCTGCTCGAGCTCGCGTGTTGAGAGAGCGTGTGGATCTACGCGGATACCACCCTTACCGCCGCCATAGGGGAGGCCTGCTAGGGCGTTCTTCCAGGTCATCATCATGCTAAGCGCGATTACTTCCTCCTTTGTTGTCTCGGGGTGGTATCTTATGCCACCCTTGTAGGGGCCGAGGGCACTATTGTGCTCACTTCTCCACCCGATGAATACCTTGACTTTACCATTATCCATGCGGACGGGGATCTTGACCTGTATAACTCTCTCCGGGTGACGGAGAGCCTCGTATGTGTCTTCGTCGTATCCGAGAAGGTCGACTACTGCGCGATGAAGGATTTTTTCTGCTTCGACTAGGAGGCGACGAGAGTCTTGTGCCACGAGTTACACCTCTGGTTCTGTCCATGTAGATAGATTTGTTGTGGCAGAGTTTTTAACGTAATCGTTAACCGTTTAGAAAGTAGTGGGGAAAATTACAAGAACACAGTGTTACAGAAGCGGGGTGCTTACGTGTTTTCAGGAGTGGTGGAAATGGTGCGGAAGCGGGGCTATAAGGGTTACCCTCTTGTAGAAGGCACAGTGGTCATGATGGATCTTGACCGCTTTAGCGACGTTGTCGCTGAGAGGGGTTGGAGCGAGTACAGCCCTAACCCAGCAACGGCCCTACTTACACGACTCGTTGAGGAATTTGCAAGAAAGTGGCAGGGAGTAGTTGTGTACGGCTTGGATGAGGAAAGAGGAACCGAGGAAGCAGTGATAGAGATCCCCCTTGTAGAGCCCGAGGAACTCCTAGAGGACTTGACTAGGATCAAGCAGGAGATAAACAAGCTCGGAGTAGGCATAACAATAGTCGCAGTACGGGGCTATGTCCTAGCCCAGCCAGCACCACAGAGAGAGGCCTATACACTTACACCGACAAGGAGGCAGGCGCACACACTTCTCAAGAAGCTCAAGAGGAGGGGAGGAAACACGGTGGCCATAGTGTAATCTTTTATATAATCGCTAAGAGATCGCCAATAAGCCTTATAACCAAAGCTGCGAGACTAGCTACACTAAGGTCATATAAGAACACAGTAGTAGTTAACTTAATGCTCCTCGTTTCAGCGTAGATTACGCTCAGCGTTGATATGCATGGTACGTAGAGGGTTACTGCTACTAGAAGCGCTAATGCAGTCCACGGATCGAGACTATATGCTTTCAGTGTAGCAAATTCCTCGCCATTACTATGTATAGGCGAGACTGCTGCGAGAGAGTCGAGAAATACCTCTTTGGCAAGGAAGCCTCCTAGTAGGCCGAACCCAATCCTCCAGGCAAGCGACTCATTGACACCAAATAGTAGTTCCACGTAAGGAGCCATTGCCTTTCCTATGCTTGCTGCATAGCTTGCTCCCGGATTATAACTAGTCTCATTGTATTTTAGGTACCCGCTAGGACCATAGCTTGCTAGTATCCAGAGAATTATGCTCGCAATCGTGATTACTGTGCCAGCTCTTACAAGGAAGTGCTTTATCTTGTCCCAGAAGAACCACCACACAACCCTCATGCTGGGCTTCTTAATGGGTGTGAGCTCTAGTACAAGCTCTGATGGCTCTAAGCCCTCAAAGTACCCAAAGAGGCGGAGAGTGAGCAAGAAAGCCATAATAGCTATGGCATAGACTACGAGCACTACTAGTGCCTTCTCTATACCTGAGCCGAAGAAGACATGGGCAAAGGCAAGGATAACCGTGAGCCTTGCAGAACAAGGGATAAATGGGAGTGCAAAGATAACCGCTCTTCTCTCCTCCTCGTTCTCCATGATACGTGTAGAGAGTACTCCAGGCACATTGCACCCAAAGCTTACAAGTACCGGGAACAAGGCTTTTCCGCTAACACCGAATCTCCTAAACACGTTATCAAAGCCAGCCGCGAGCCGTGTTAGGACGCCGCTGTCTTCGAGCACACCGAGTATGAGCATCATGACTGCTACGAGTGGCAGGAAGCTTATTACAAGCCCTACGCCATAGCTTGAAGAGAGAACTCCTTCACCAATCATTCTAGCTATGACCGGGTTTGGTATAGCGGATTCAGCTACGCTCGCTAACCAATCCATTCCAGCAGCTACTAAGTTAACTAAGCTATACTCCGAGACGAGGCGAGCAGCCCTATGAAACCCGAGAGCATCGAGCAGCGAGTCCAGAGGCGAGCCTGTAGCAACAATATAGGCTAGCAGTATTATCGCGAAAGAGGCTAACCCGCTAATCACCGGGCCTAAGAAGGGATGTAGAAGCAGTCTATCGAGGCGTGAAAGCTTTACCTCCTCCTCTTTCTTCTTAACATATTTCTCGTAAAGCGCAGCAGCTAAGTCATAGTATATTCGTGGTATCTCAACAACAGGCTCTATGCCCTCTCGGCGCAGCCTATCGCGAATACGTTTTGCGAGCCTCTCTAGTTCCTCAATATCTTTTCCATCATCCCTATTATCGTGTTTAAGCTTCTTAAGCTCCTCTATAACCCATTCATGGCCCTGAATAAGGGCTGCTGCAAACCATTTTGCTCTTCTTTCATCTACTCCTAGTTTATGAATATGCTTTGCAAGCTCCTCGATATAAGGTGACAGTTTTCCATAATCTATTTTTACTCCTTGGGTAGGTCGTCGCTTTGACTCAATATACTCCCTTATTACTCTCAGTAACTCATCTATGCCTTTACCCTCCAACGCGCTTATCATTATTACTGGGATTCCGAGCTCACGTGAGAGACCCTTAACATCTATACTGATTCCTTTCTTTTCTGCCTCATCAGCTTTAGTTAATACAAGTATAACATTATCATAAACACTCATTACCTCTAATGGTAGATAAAGACTTCGCTCAAGTATGGTTGAATCAGCTAATACAACTATAACGTCAACGGGATTTTCTGCAAGAAAGCTACGCGTGACCCTTTCCTCAGCTGTATCTCCGCTAATGCTATACGTACCTGGAAGATCAACAACACAGAGCCTCTTACTATCAACTCTCATAACGGCGACACGCACGTCTACAGTAACGCCAGGCCAATTAGCAACAAACTCACTAGACCCCGTAAGCACGTTAAAGAGGGTAGTTTTGCCGCTATTTGGTGCACCTACCAGAGCCACTATGTAGTCACAGTCCTTGCTATTAATCCTTGACAGTGCCATCTCCTTCCCTAGGTTATACAATTAGGGATGCGCCCGATTTTAAGCAGCGTTAATGTAATTCTTGTATTCATTATCTAGTAGAACTTGAACCAGGTTCGACTAAACAAAAGGATAGGGACTAGGCAACCGACGCTTCTGTAGCTACGGTGCTAATAGAAACTGTGCTTCTCTCAGTGCTCCGCACAGATCTGTACTCAACTGCTTCTTCACGAAGCTCTAGTAATTTAGCTAATTCCTCCTCTAAGTTACCCGGGTCACGGTTCTTTAGTTCCTGTATTTTCTCAAATAATCGCATAAAGGCCCTACTAGGTCCTCTGTATTTTGCGCCATTAGAAGCGACCTCTAGTAATATGTATGAGTTGAATAGAGCCCTGGCC